>SZPB01000115.1 GCA_030263535.1 Cytophagia bacterium CHB2 | reverse complement strand
GCGCGCGAAGCTTTCGATCGGTTGATTCAGGAATTTCCGAGCAGTGAATTTGTGGCCAAGGCCGAAGAGCTGCGGGACAAAATCTGAATACGCCAGCAGCGATGATCGTGAAATGACTTCGTGAGGGACTACTTAGGACAGATTCATATCATCAGGCCATTTGGAGGCACATTAATATGAGATTATTATTTAGGACAGCTCTGGCGTTGGCGGGCGTTCTTTGGGCGAATGTCTTCAGCCAAAGCAACGTCGGGCAATTTTCGATCGGCCTCTTGGGCGGGCCGATCAAAATGGCCGGGGACGTCGTCGATTTCTCGACGGTCGAGCAATGGATCGGAATTTCCAGCCGCTATGTCTATACCGATCGCGTCTCGTTTGGCGTGGAAGCCGCCGGCGGATGGGTGCGCGCCTGGAACGGCCAGGGCAGCATGTTCAATTCGGCCAATTCCCTGCCATTCAAAACGAATTTAATCGCACTCAACGGCAACGTTTATATCTTTCCGTTTCGGAGTCAGCGTTTCTCGCCTTTTGTCAATGCCGGCGCCGGGTTTATTTTTTGGGATGTGCGCGATCTACGCGCCTCGAGTGGCGGCACCTTTGCCAACGGCACAAGCATTCGCAGCCAACTCAGCCCCTCATTGAGCGGCGCTCTCGGCTTTGATTATCATTTCAACGATCGTTTTGCGCTGACGAGTCTCGCGCGTCTGCACGGCATGTTGAAAGGCCGGCAGGACACCAGCGGTTTGCAGGGCAACCTCAGCGGCACAGGCGATGCCAACTATCTCGTCGTGGAAGGCCAGTTGGGGCTCCGTTATAGTTTTGGCGGAAGTCCGCGCGCGCAATCTCCGGACGAAGATTTGTTTAGCAGCGATGAAACCTCGCCGTTCGGCGATCCCTCCGACGATCCTGCTTTCGGCAGCGCCTCGCCCCTCGAGGAAACGGATCCCTTTGCAGCCGGCGCCGAAGATACGGCAGATTCGGGTATAGCCTCCGATGAGGATATGCAGGAATACATTCGCCTCAAATCGTTGTCCGACGAGTTGACGCAAGGCATCGAATTGAAAGAGCGTGAAATTTCCTCGTTGCAAGAAACGCTGTTCGACCGGCGAACAAAACTGGGCGAGCTGGAAAGCGGCAAGATCAGTGCAAGCAACGGCGCCGATCGCAACGTGACCCAGCCCCGCATGGACACCGGCGCGCTGACAGGCTCGACGGCCAGCTTCTCGCTGGCCTATGAACGAGGTTTAAGCCTGCTGACTGCGAAGCGCTATCAGGATGCCATCAACATTTTTTCGGATTTGGTGGCGCGTTTTCCGTCACATGCGTTGGCCAGCCATTGCCATTATTGGAACGGTGAGGCCTACTTCAATTTGGGCAATTATCAAGCGGCGATTACCGCGCTCAACAATGTGCTGCAATCATCGCTTTCATTGAAAAAAGACAATGCCCTGTTGTATTTGGGCCGCAGCTATGTCCAGCTCAATCGCACGGACGAAGCCCGCCGCGTGTTTAATCAGTTGATCCAGGAATATCCCAGCAGCGAATTTGTCGGAACGGCTGAGGAAATGCTGGCCAAACTCTAAGCTTGGCGCTGTTACCACGGACAAGGTAGCCGCCGCCTTCTGCGCAAGCGGAAAGCGGCAGAGAATAATCTGAATCAGGACGATGAAGAGGCGATAACAAGGATGACATCAAATCGCTTGCCGGTCATTGCATGTTGGATAGTGCTGGCTGGCCTCTGTTCGCCGGCGCACAGCCAAGATTTGAGCGGACGCTGGCTTTATGGTTTTAGTTTGGGCACGCAAAAATTCATTGGCAATCAAAATGATTCCGCCAATGTTCTGCTCTCCGCCGGGAATGCGACTACCGGCCGGGTGGTGCAATCCGGATACGGCCTCGGCCTTTCCGGTTCGCTGGAACGTCGTTTTTCCTCCCGCCTGGGTTTGGGCTTGTCGCTCGGGTACGCGACTCTGCCTTTCAATCTCCGGTTGAACTTGCCGAATTTTACCGCCACTTCTGCGCTCCGCACCCAGTTGCTATATAGCGAGTTGTTGTTTGACTATGAGCTGGCCAACCAGACGCTCTTTCGTCCCTATCTCATGCTGGGCGCCGGTTATCTCAACTTTCGTGTGTCGGATTCCAAACGCTTGCACGGCGGCAAAGGCTTGATTGGTGCAGGCGCGCGCGTGAAGATTCGACCGCAAATGATGCTGAACGCCAGCCTCGCGTATAATTTCCAGGCAAGCGACAATCTCGACGCCGCCAACAACGGCAAACAAGACGCCTTCGTCAGTGCGCGCCTGGGCGTTTCTTTTATCACCGGCGGCGCGGGTTATACTCCCAAAGATCTGTTCAGTGAAAACCGCACGCGCGAAAATCGCGTTGAACCGGCGATGACGCCATCCCGTGAAGGCAAGGATTCTGCGCGCACGCAAAAAGCAAGCGCGGGCGAGGTTGAAAGCAAGAACAGGTTCGCCGCGAATAACGCGGCCGCGCGCGCGAATCAATCCCCGCCGATCGCGAAATCCAATCCGGCTGGTAGGGCCGGGTCTGCTTCCCAAGCGCAACCCAATCGCAGCAGGCCTGCGGCAACGGCGCGAGCAAAAGCTCCGAGTTTCCCGGTCGCCTATGAGCAAGCCCTGCAGAGCTTTTATGCGCAGCAGTATGCCGCGTCTGTGCAGCAATTCTCCAATTTGATTACACATTATCCCACACATGTTTTGGTTCACAATTGCCATTATTGGCTGGGCAAGGCGCAATTTGAGTTGAAAGATTATCCGGCGGCGATTGTGTCGTTCAATCGCGTGTTGCTGGCGACAAAATCGGCAAAACAAGATGACGCTTTGTTTTTGCTCGGCAGCAGTTTGCTGGAAGTGCGCCGTCCGGAGGAGGCGCGTCAAACATTGCAGCGTCTCGTGCAAAGTTATCCCGAAAGCGCGCTTGCCGGGAAAGCCAAAGAATTGCTCGCGAAGATGTAAAACGGCGTAAATACTTTTTGTGAATCTTGACATTTGAGTTTGGTTTGGCGATGTTCGGCCACGGTTCCGCCGTGGCTGAAACGTATTCGGCGCGGGCATACTGCGCCAGAAGAACTGCACCTCGAAGCCGTCCCGTTTAATCAAATCCCCACACTGCCTTCACCCTTGCGGTTTAGAGCCTGCCTTATTATATTCGCGTCACAATTTTATCGAAAAGAGAACCTTGCAATTTTTGAAACATTCTCATGCGAAACATTGCGCTCGCGTTGGTGTTCGGCGTCCTTTTGCTGGGCATGTTGTATCTGGCTTTTGGCGGCTCGCGTCCGGATCCGAATGAACTCATCATTTGGACGCAAGACTTTGCCCCCGGCCGGGTGGTGTTGGATTCGTTGCTCGCCAAGTTCAGCCGTGAGAATCCCGGTCTCACCGCCAAGCAAATTTATTATGAAACCGAAGAATTGCGCAGCAATTACATCATCGCGGGACTCGGCGGCAGCGGCCCGGATTTGCTTTATGGTCCGGCAGACATGGTCGGCCCGCTGCACGTCATGAAATTGATTCAACCGCTGGACAGTTTGTTGAGCGAAGCTGAACTGGCGAACTTCGATCCCATGGCGCGCGTGCGCTACAAAGGCCATTTGTACATGCTCGCCGATCGCGTCGGCAATCATCTTACCCTGGTCTACAACAAAAAGATTTTGCCGCATCCGCCCAAAACCACCGATGAACTGCTCGATATCGGCAAACGCCTTTCGCAAGACTTGGACGGCGATGGCAGGTATGACATGTACACCCTGGCGTGGAATTTTATCGAACCCTTTTTCTTTGTTCCGTTTTTGGGTGGTTATGGCGGCTGGGTCATGGATGAAAATGCGCGTCCGACGTTGAACACCGAAGCCACCATTCGCGCCTCGCAATTCATTGCCTTGTTGCGTGAAAAAAAAATTGTGCCGTATGAATGTGATCTCGATCTCGCCAATCAACTGTTCAAGCAAGGCAAAGCCGCGATGGTGATCAACGGGCCGTGGAGCTGGGGCGGATACCTCGACGCCGGCGTTGATATTGGCCTGGCGCGTATTCCTCAAGTGAGTGAAACCGGCCTGTGGCCGACGCCCATGGTTTCCGCCACCGGTTTTTGTTTAAATGTGAACAGCAGCGGCGAGCGCCGCGAAAAAGCGCTGAAGCTTCTGCGCTTTTTGACCGAGCCGGAAAATGAGTTGCAATACACCTATGCCCTGCGCGCCATTCCGTCGCGTTTGGAAGCGTGCCAGGATTCGATTTTCTTGCAAGACCCGATCTTGATCAGCTCGCGGGATCAAATTTCCGTTGGCAGGCCCATGCCGATTGATCCCGAAATGCGCGCGATTTGGGACGCCATGCGGCCGGCATATCAAAGTTTATTGAACGGCCGCCTGACACCAGAACAGGCCGCGCTGAAAATGCAAACCGACGCCGAAAAGCTGATTCATGAAATGTTTGCGCAGTGAGTTGATGATTCCGCACAAACGGTTTTGGATCAAACAACCTGCTAAAACGGAGCATTCGTGAGCCTCGCCGATCTCGCCAAAAACTTTCGTGAGAACAAGCTCGCTTATTTTTACGTCCTGCCTTCGTTCCTGGTGCTGGGTTTCGTCGTTCTCTATCCGTTTATCTACAACCTCGTTATTTCCTTCTCGAACATGAGCCTGACCAATTTCCTCGATTGGAAATTCGTCGGCTTTGAACAATATGTCAAAGTTTTTGCCGAGCCGCAGTTCTACATATTGTTTTTGAAAACCATTACCTGGACCGTCGTCAACCTTTTTTTTCATGTCACCATCGGCGTGTCTCTGGCATTGCTGCTGCACCGGCCGTTGCCCGGCCGCGCGATTTTTCGCACGCTGCTGATTCTGCCCTGGGCCGTGCCGCAATACATCACGGCATTGACTTGGCGCGGCATGTTCAACTATGAGTTCGGCTCGATTAATCTCATCATGCAGCAAATTCTCAATCTCGCGCCGGTGCAATGGCTGTCGGATCCGTTCTGGGCTTACACCGCTGCGACGATTACCAACATCTGGCTCGGCTTCCCGTTTATGATGATCATCGCTCTCGGCGGCTTGCAATCGATTCCGAAAGAATTATATGAAGCCGCCGACGTCGATGGCGCGAGTTCGTGGCGGCAGTTCTGGACCATTACCGCGCCGTTGCTCAAACCCGTGATGGTGCCGGCCATCACGCTGGGCGTGATCTGGACGTTCAACAACTTCAACGTCATCTGGCTGGTTAGTGACGGCGGCAAGCCCGCCGATTCGACGCATATTTTGGTGTCTTATGTTTATCGCCAGGTATTCAATTACTACCGCTACGGCTTTGCGGCGGCGCTGTCGCTGGTGATTTTCGGCATTCTATTGGTGTTCGGCATTCGTTTCATCAAGCAAACGAAGGCGACGGAAGCCGTGTATTGAATCGAAAACAACAATAACCCATGTCTGCAACGATCTATCGCGGCCAACGCGGCAGCTATCAAACCGATGATCCTCGTCCGATTGCCTATGGCCGCGTGAGTGTGCTGTTGGCGGGCGCGGACAAAGACGGTAAAAAAGTTGCGCTCAAAGTATTTCGCGAAGCCCCTGAGTTAAAAATGGAATTCGCGCGGGAAATTGCGGCGCAGCAGGCGATGAACCATCCGAATATTTTACCGGTGTTGGATTACGGCGAAAATGTGGGCCCCAATGCCGCGCCGTTTTTAGTGATGCCGTTTTGCGAAGGCGGCAGTTTGCGCCAGTTGATGCAGGGCCGCGATTTTCTTGCGCCTGCCGCGGCGCTCAACATTCTCGATCAAATCGCCCTGGCCGTGGATTACGCGCATCAAAACGGGCTGGTGCATGGCGATATTAAGCCGGAGAATATTCTTTTTCCCCAGCAGGCGGTGTATGCGTGTTTATCTGATTTTGGCGCGGCCAAATATTTTCCGGTGATCGGCAAGATCTCAACGGCCACCGCCGCCGAGCATCGTGGCACCATGACGTACCTCAGCCCGGAAGAGATTCAATATGCGCGGCAATCGCCGGCCTCGGATATTTATGCCTTTGCCGTGGTGGCTTATGAAATGTTTACTGGAAAATATCCGTTTAAAATCGATGCGCCGCTTTATCAATTGCTCACCGCAAAAGTCGAAGGCAAAGTCATCGACCCGGTTGAGTTCAATCATCATTTGCCGGCGGCCGTCAAGCAAGCGTTGCTCGCCGGCTTGCGCGTCGATCCCAAGCAGCGCCCGGCCTCAGCGCGTGACTTCTGTCGCATGCTGCGCGAAGAAATGAAACCCTCGGCTGCGGCTGTTGCGCCGGAAAACGCCGAAGCCGAGCCTGCGCCGGGCAAGTCAAGCGGTTTTTGGCCCTCGCTTTCAGCCACGCAAAAAGTCGCTATTATCAGCGCCCTCATTACCGCGGCTGTGGCGATTGTAACGGCTGTCATCAACATCATTCCCGAGCTGGTGAAGAAATGATTGGGAGTCTGCCTCATGCCGAAGCTTGAAAAGACGACATCGACCCCGACCTATGTTTTGATTTACGCCGTTCTCATCGCCGTCACCGCGCTCACGATTTATCCGGTGCTGCAGGTGATCGGCGTATCGCTGCGGCCCAATGACATGCTGCACACGACTTCGTTGCGTTTGATACCGGAGGATGCTTCATTCGATTCCTACCGCCAGCTCATTGCCATTGATAAAAAGGTGCGCGACAAGGTTGCCCTGGGCTGGCACAACAACGGCCTGCTTGGCGCCTATCGCGCTTTGACGCGGGAAAAACCTTTCATGGGCTGGTTGTTGAACAGTACGATCGTTTCATTCTTGGTGACGATTGTAAGCGTCGCACTGGCCAGCACGGCCGGCTATGCGTTTTCACGCTACAAATTCGTGGGCCGCGATGCCAGTTTGATTGCGCTGATCACGACGCAAATGTTTCCGGTCACGATGTTGCTGTTGCCGCTGTTTTTGATGCTGATCAAATTGAAAGTGTATAACACATATTGGGGCTTGATTATCGCGTACACGGCCACGGCCCTGCCGTTCACGATTTGGCAGATGAAAGGCTATTACGATACCGTGCCCTACAGTTTGGAAGAAGCCGCGCGCATTGACGGTTGCAGCCAATTCCGCACGTTTTATCAAATCGTGCTGCCGCTGGCGGCGCCGGCATTGGTGATCACCGCGCTGTTCAGTTTCATGACGGCGTGGAGCGAGTATCTCGTCGCCGCCGTGATCATCAATGATAAAGCGCTCTACACCCTGCCCATCGGCTTGAAGCAATTTCAGTCGAATTTTGAAACGCAGTGGGGACTTTACGCCGCCGGCGCGGTGATGGTGTGCATTCCCGTGGTAACGCTGTTTCTCATCCTCAGCCGCTGGCTGATTTCGGGGCTGACGTTGGGAAGTGTGAAGGGCTAGGCGCTGAATACGACAACGTCAAAATGACGCAGCACTCTCAAACTGTCATTCCGTTGGAATTTTTTGAATTACTGGCAGGGTCGCAAATGCTTCACCAGCGCCCTTCGGGATGACTTATTAGATGGTTTGATGAAATCACTTATAACCCTGTCATTCAGCAGGAATTCTGTGAAGCACCAGTACGGCCGCACGCACTGGAAAAAGCCAATCCGATGAAATAAATGATAAGATGAAATACCTACTTTTTAAGGTAGAGGGTTTTATTTATTTTTTTTGTTACGGGGAAATCATCATGGAACTGGCGCTTTTGCAGAAAGATATCATCATCAATATTATCTCCAGCCTGCTCGGAGCCGCGCTTAGCATTCTTGCTACAATTGTTATTCGATATTTCAGGCTCAACCGCCCCATTCGAAAAATTTGGAATAATCTAATCCAGGATGATGAAAAATTCTCTTTTATCACAACAGCGCTTGTAACCTCCGAGCATAAGATTTACACGGCAGTACCATCTGCGGAGTTTACGGCTTTATCTGATCTTTTGGCTCAGTTCAAAAAAGTCTACAAAAACATTGAGTTTGATCACTATCCTTCCGGTAAATTTCCCTTTTCCAAAATCGGCGGGCCGCTGCTGCTTGTGGGAGGGCCACGCCACAACGATATAACCAAGCTCTTGTTTGAACGTGTTCATCTACCGGTACGCTTTGATGGGCATAGTCTGGTCGACAAAGATAATGTGCGCAGCACGCCGCTAGCCATTAATCAAACGATCATCAAAGACTATGGCATTATTATCAGTATTCCCAACCCGTTTCATGATAATAATCGAATCATACTCCTGGCGGGCTGCCATGCTTATGGAACAAACGCTGCAATTCGAGCGATGACTTGGCCGTTTCTCAAGGAAACGTTGAAGCATATCTCTTCGCCAGATTATGCTGTTGTTGTGGAGGCTTTGGTCGTAAACGAGTTTGTCAGCAAGCCCAAAATTGTAAAAGTTTTTGAAATTACGGAGCTCGTTGGCGCGAGCATGCCTGTTATCGAATCCGCGCATCCCATCTGAATTTAATGTCTGCAAGAGTTCCAAGAAACAATATAAGCCGGCTCTTCCCTCCATGGAAAAACTCTTCATCATCAAAATCGGTGGAAACGTTATCGATCAACCCGGGGCCTACGCCGCCTTTCTCGACGATTTTGCGCAAATTGAGGGCAAGAAAATTTTAGTACACGGTGGTGGCAAACTCGCCACAGACCTTGCCAGGACTCTCGGCATTGAAACCAAAATGGTGGAAGGCCGGCGCATTACGGATGCGGAAACACTCAAGGTTGTAACCATGGTGTACGCCGGTTTGATCAACAAAAGTATTGTCAGCGGCCTGCAAAGCCGGGGTTGCAATGCCCTGGGTTTAACCGGCGCTGATGCGGACGTCATATCTGCGAAGAAGCGGCAACACCCAACGCTCGATTACGGCTTTGTCGGCGATATTGCGCGCGTCAACACGGCGACGATTATGTCGTTTTTGCATGCTGGCATTTCTCCGGTTTTTGCGCCGCTGACGCACGACGGCCAAGGCATGATGCTCAACACCAACGCCGATGCCATTGCCGCGGCGCTGGCCGGCGCATTGTTACTGCATTTTAAAACGAGTTTGATTTATTGCTTCGACAAAAAGGGGGTTTTGGCGTCCACCCAAGAAGACAGCGTTATTCCCCGCCTGACGCTTGCCCGCTATCATGAACTGCGCAAAGCCGGTATCATCTCTCAGGGCATGATTCCCAAGTTGGACGAGTCCTTCGCCGCTTTGCAAGCCGGAGCGCAAGCCGTCATTTTATGCCATGCCTCTCAAATTCGCCTTGCTGCCGGCGGTGAAACGCCGGTGGGAACCCGCCTGAGTTTGTGACGGAACCGTAATTTTATGCCGGCAGGAATTTTCAGCGATTTTCCTGTACTGACGGTATAAAAGTATGACCAGAAAAGGCTTGAGGACTTCATTTATTGATTGATGAATCGGTAACGCCGCCTTGTTCATGCTGATTGAAAAGTTTCAACGGTATGCAGACGCGTTATTTGCCTGCCTCGTCGAGCGGGAGCAAAGCCTACAGCCCGAAGGCGCAATCACGTGGCTCTCGATGTTGAGGGCAGATGAGCTTGCGCTTTTTTCATTTGATCCCCAGGTTTGCAATCATACAGCGCTTGTTTGAGATTATGGAAAACGAAGAACGTCACAACGGCGACGCCCTTCTTGACGCCCTGTCGCGCATCAGCACGGTTATCAATACGCTGCAAGAGTTCGACGTTTTGCTCGAAAAGATCATGGATATCGCGGTCGAGACGGTGGGCGCCGAGCGCGGATTTATTTTATTGAACAACGAAACCGGCACCCTGAAGGTGCGTATTGCGCGCAACATCACGGAAGAGAAAATTCAAGACGTGGCGCGCATCTCCAGCAGCGTGGTGCGCCAGGTGTTGCAAACCGGCGAAGCGGTGTTGATTTACGACACCGAGAGCGAGGGCGCATTCGAAGACATGCACAGCATCGTCATGTATCAGATTCGCTCGATTGCCTGCGTGCCGTTGAAAATCAAGGAACGGCGCATCGGCGCGCTCTATCTCGACAGCATCAACCATCGCAGCGGCTTCACGCAAACCAGCATTCCCTTCTTGATGACGTTTGCCAATCAGGCCGCCATTGCCATCGAAAATGCCCAGCTTTACCAGCAGCTTCAGGAAGAAAACCGCCAGTTGCGCAAAGAAGTGCAGCGCGTCAGCGGCTTTGCCGGCATCATCGGCGAAAGCCACAAGATGAAGCAGATTTTTGACACCATCAACAGCCTGCTGGATTCCGATGCGCCGGTGTTGATTCAAGGGGAAAGCGGCACGGGCAAGGAATTGGTCGCGCGCGCGCTGCACCATCACGGCGCGCGGCGCGAGAAAACGTTTGTCGCCCTGTTTTGCGGCGCGCTGCCGGAATCGTTGCTCGAAAGCGAACTGTTCGGGCACAAGAAGGGCGCGTTTACCGGCGCCATCAGCGATAAAAAAGGCTTGTTCGAGACGGCAGATTGCGGCACGTTTTTTCTCGACGAAATCGGCGATATCTCGCTCACGCTGCAAACGCAGCTTTTGCGCGTTTTGCAGGAAGGCGAAATCAAGCGCGTCGGCGAGAATCACGTGCGCAAGGTCGACGTCCGCATCATCACCGCCACCAACAAAAATCTTCAGGAAAAAATCAAAGACGGCTCGTTTCGCGAGGATTTGTATTATCGCTTGAACGTCATGAATATCTATTTGCCGGCGTTGCGCGAGCGCGCCGAAGATATTCCGCTGTTGGTGCAGCATTTTCTGCAATTGTTCACCGAAAAATACCGCAAGAACATTCACGGCTTTTCCTCAGCGGCGCTGGATCGCTTGACGCGCTATCACTGGCCGGGAAACATCCGTGAATTGCGCAACACCGTCGAGCGCGCCGTGGTGCACGCCAAGGGCGCATTGATCGGCGTGGAAGATTTGCGCCTGGCCGAGACCAACGGCCATCTTGCGCTTGCCTCCAACATGACGGTGGAGCAGCTCGTGCGCAAGCTGGTCGAGCAAACGTTGCAGGAAACGGGCGGCAATGTCACGCACGCCGCGCAGCGGCTGGGGGTATCGCGACGCTGGATTCAATACAAACAGAAACAGTGGCAATATGGACAGAATTGATGGTTACCAAATTTTTGCCGAGCTGAAAAACGGGCCGGTAACCACAGTCTTTAAAGCGTTCGATACCCGTCGCAATCAAGTCGTCTTGATCAAATTGCTGCAGGCGGAGGCGGCGATCAAGGAACACTGGCGGGCGCAATTCATGCAGGAAAGCCGGATTAGCGCGCAACTCAATCATCCCAACCTGCGCCGCACGCTGCATACAGGCACGCTCGCCGATCAACCCTACATCGTTCTGGAATATGTCGAAGGCCCCACGCTCGCCGAGCTGATCAAGCAGCACAAAAAACTGCCGATTGATTTGTGCATCTACATCGCCAAAGAATTGGCGCGCGCCATTGCTGCGGTGCATCGCAGCAAGGTTTTGCATCGCGACATCAAGCCGCAGAATATCTTCTTATCCATGAGCGGCGCGGTGAAGCTGGGCGATCTTGGTTCCGCGCACGAGCTGGCGGATGTCAGCCCGTTGACCATTGGCACGCCCGCCTACATGTCGCCCGAATATATTTTGGGGCAGGAGGTGGGAGAATCGAGCGATCTGTTCTCGCTGGGAGCCGTGCTTTATGAGATTCTCACCGGCGAAGTCGCATTTGTCAATCGCACGCTGGCCTCGACGTTGCTTCATGTGGTGAATTGGGATCCCGTACCCATCTCGAAATTGCGCCCGGAAACTCCTGCTGAACTCGTCATCACGTGCCAAAAGCTGCTCGCCAAGAAATCCGCCGAGCGTTACGGCAACGCCAAGGTTGTGCTGGACGATCTCAGTTTTTTAGGGCGCAGCTACGGCTTGAGCACCAACCAGCGTGATCTCGCGCAATTTCTGGAATCGCCGGAAACCTACGAAGGCATTGATTTGAAAGCGGTGGCGCAGCGGGATGCAGCGCGCATCGCCGGTTCACGTTTGCAACGCATTCCAACGCTGAGCTGGGGCGTGGCTGCGATTCTCAGCGCAAGCATGTTTCTGGCAGGCGTGCTTTTCATCAAGGGGCTCAAGGAGTATTTCTACGGCCCCCTTGTCAAACCCCCGTCCGGCAGCGTCACGGCGCCGTTGCCGCGCGCGTTCACCAGCGCCAATTGGGGCTATCTTGATTTACATGTCGGTTCCGAAGGAGAAGTCTTGATCGACGGCGAGACGATCGGCGACGGGCCGATGCGCGCCCTCCTAACGTTGCCGGTCGGCCCTCATGAGATTGATATCAACGATCCGTTCGAGGGCGTGAAGAGAAAGAATATTACGATCAATTCCGGCGACACCTTGCGGCTGAGGATTGATTTGAACGAGCCGTGAGTAAGATCCCTGACGAAAGATTTCAAGTCGAATGATTTTTATCCTCCACATCTGCTTCCGGCTCGGCCTGGTCACACTGGCCGTTGCCATGCTGTTTGCCATTACCCCGCAGCAAAAGCTCGAAACCATGTTGAATATTCTCCCCGCGACCATGGGGGGGAAGCCAATGCTGTTCATGACCCTGCCCTTCAGTGACCATCGCGTCTTTGTTTCAGCCTATCACTTTCCCGGATTATTACTCGCCCTGATTTTTGTACTGTTTCTCTGTGCGCGCACCGGCAGGGCGATTCTTGCAGCGCTGGCCAGAAACAAAAAAGCCGCGCTCGCCGGAACGGTATCGCTATTCATTTTTTTGTTTACGCTAACTCCGCGGCCGCCTGTGATCGGCGGGGAAATTAGCTGGTATACCGTGGTCTATCTGCTGTGGGGATCACTCTGTTTGGGGCTGCTGCTGCACGGCCTCGGCCCGTTGGTTCAAGCGCTGAATCAGCGCAAACATTGGCGGCAAATGCTGATTCGAGCATGGAACAAAGCGGTACAGGTTTTTTTAGGCACAAAACCTGCAATTTTTCTGGGTATTCTATTTTTGATTTTCTTTACCCTGACGAATTTGGCCTCCTATTTTCTTTTTGAACACATACCGCATGTGATGGATAGCATCGCCCAGGTCTTTCACGCCAAGATTTTTGCCCTGGGCAAATTGACCGTTCCTTCGCCCGTGCATCGGGAATTTTTTGATCTCAAAAACCTTTATGATCAGAGCACGATTATTAACAACGGGAAGTGGTATTCGCAATATCCTCCTGGCCATTCCTTTCTCTTGATGCTGGGTGTATTATTTGATGCGCCCTGGATCATTAACCCATTGCTGGGTTCGCTGACCATTGTTATGCTTTATTTTTTGGGAAAGGAATTGTATGGTGAAAAAACTGCCCGGCTTACGGCTGTGCTTGGCGTGCTCTCGCCTTTCATTTTTTTTATGTCATCGGAGTTTATGAATCACGCCAGCACTTTGTTCTTCTTTGTATCATGTGTGTTTTCTTTTGCGAAAGCCATGCGTAATAAAAAAATCGGCTATGCTCTTCTCTGTGGTGCGTCTTTAGGAATGATCATAATTATTCGACCGTTGACTGCTGTGGCATTGGCAATTCCTTTCAGCCTTTACAGCCTCTGCCTCCTGCTGAAGCGATTCCGGGAGCATCTATTGCTGCTTGGGGCAATGGCGACGATGATTCTTGTTTTTGTGGGCATCACCCTCTGGTTTAATTTTATGACGAACGGCGATCCGTTTCTATTCGGCTATATTGTTCTTTATGGACCTGATCATATGCCGGGTTTTGGTCATGCGGCTTGGGGTGACGCTCATACCCCAGCAATTGGGTTGCGCAAGACTCTTATGGATCTGAATGGTTTGAACAAATTTCTGTTTGAATGGCCGGTACCTTCGTTGCTCTTTGTTTTTGTACTATTCGCCTCGTTCAGCCGCAACAAATGGGACTATCTGCTGCTGATGGCATTCATCTCGCTCACAGCGGCCTATTTTTTTTATTGGTTTCATCAATGGTGTTTTGGCCCGCGTTTCCTATATGAATCTGCCGCTGCGCTGATCGTATTGACAGCGCGGGGGATTTTGCGGCTTCCCACATTATTTCGAAAAATTCCGGGTGTTTCTATTTCGACGAGAAACGTGAGTGCTGCTACGGCGGCATTTGTTGCCCTATGCGTCTTGATCGCGGCCATTGGTAACATCCCGTCGCTGACGCGATACTACGGGCATAATTTTGCAAATGTAAATGCTGAGATTCTAAAAACCGTAAAGGAAAAAGGAATAAAAAAGGCAATAATTTTTACACCGTCATACTACGGCAATGTACTATCCGCCAATTCTCCTCTGCTGGACACGGATATCATTTACGCCAGAGATCTTGGCGAGAAGAATCATTTGCTCATGTCAGCGTTTCCCGACTACGAGTATTATCTTGCTGATGGCTCGAATATTCAATTGTTGGAGGCAAAGTAACCAGGCCATCTGTTTGAGTTTTATTGGTAGAGACGAAAGCAGGCAAAGGCGGCCTCGGCCGGCTGTGAACAATCAGGTTCCACTTCAGTAACGCACGCAGCGCGCGCACGCCGTCGCGCCAGGTAATCTTTTTTCCTTCATCATAGTCCCGCCCGGTGTAAGTAATCGGAATCTCATAAACACGATAACCATAGCGGAAGAGTTTGACCGTTACCTCGACTTCGAAATCGAAGGTGTAGGATTGGATGTCGAGCGCTTTGAAAGCATCCGCGCGGATAACCTTGAAACCGGTTTCCATATCGGTCAAAATGCCCGAGGTGATAACGTTGGCCAAAAACGTAAGCAATTTGTTGCCCATATAATGCCAAAATAAAAACACCCGATGCGGCCCCAGAAACCGCGAGCCATAGACGGCATCTGCCCAACCAGCTTCGATTAGTGCAAGCGCTTGGGGGTAGTCTTCCGGATGATATTCCAAATCAGCATCTTGAATGACAATGACATCGCCTTGCACTGCCGATAACGCTGTCTTGATGGCTTGGCCCTTGCCTTGATTGCGTGCATGAAATAAACAAATAAGATTTTTTGATTGCCCCAGTTGCTCCAATATTTCTCGTGTGCCATCGGTTGAACCATCGTCAACCACAATGACTTGTTTGGCACATGGCACGTTCATGACCCGCGCGATAATCTGCCGGATGGTCTGTTTCTCGTTATAAACAGGGATAATAACGGATAGCGTCACCGCGAATGCTCCTTAATTAGTTTTTTGCCCCTCTGGTATTGTGCCCGATATGATGTAATATAAATCAAGGCGAAATCAAAGCCTCCCTTTTAAGTTTTTCGTCACGGCTTCGTCCGTTAAAAACTACCGCCCGGGCGCTGTAAATTATTGATGATGAATCGACTCTTCAATGCTTGTATCCCTCTATCCAATAAGCAAAGCGCCCGGGCGGTGATTGAATAGTGACTATTTTGCCACCTGAATTTTGCACAAAGTCTGACAGAATCCGTGATGCGTGCGGGTTTGATGAGGGTGCCAATCGGCCCATTGGATGATGCACAAGAAAATATGTATGAGAGCTTGCTGGTAACTCCAAAGGAGTGAGATGATTATAGTCATGTGCGCACGCCGCCTCTACAAACTCCGACAGGAGTGGTAGATTTTGTTTTCACGATTAAGCTTGAGCCACGTCGATGAAATCTATATGTCACGCCGTCGGCGTTGAGGGCCGTTCGCGTGCACCGCGTCTATAAATATTCTACTCCTCGCGGAGTTGTGTGCGGCGGGCCGTTGAGCATTGACGAATGACAACCATCGTAAAAAATCAGGAAGGATTTTGCCGGCCGCCAGCGGTGTTATCCAGAAAGGAACTTCTGAAGCATTTATGAAAGCGCCGAGGGAGCAATTCCCAAAAGTTGGTGTTCAAAATTGCCCTTTCATTGAGCCGTGAAATTATGTCACCACTTCGTGGTTTCATGAAGAAAAAATGCCAAATGACTATAGTCATGTCATCCCTTCGGGATTTTCCGAACCGAGAATCCCGAAGGGATGACGTGATTATAGAAAGATAACCAAAAAGAACAGGATAAAACCCTGTAAGGATGACATATTTACTGCACCAACCTTTTGGAAGTGCGCCCAAGCGCCGAGTACGTCACAAGGTTCCTGCTGAATGACAAGGCCATATGACGGCTCTCCAAGCGTTGTCATCCCGCAGGGAACTTGTGAAGTATTTACGGAATGCTCCGAGTTCGTCACAGGATTCCTGCTGAATGACAAGACGGTGAGATGCGCCTTGTGAAGCATTTACGAAATGCACCGAGTACGTCACAGGATTCCTTTAAATGACACGATAAAGATGTATGCCTTACCGGATTCCTGCGGAATGACAAGACGAGGAGGTGTGCCTTACCGGCATCCCGAACAAGACGACTTGTTGAATTTGCGCATCGTCGCATAAAATACCTCTGCTAGCCTATCCTTGCGGAGAAACATGGTTGTTTCGTATTGCATGGAATGTTAGCTGTTCCGCGCAATTTTTTTTCGTTCCTCCCAACCCTCACCAAACCGTAATGCGGAGTACACGATTTGTAATCGCGCTGCTAAAAAATCTCGCAGCGCTGCGAAAGAATTTTGCAGTTTGCTGCGCCGGTGCGGCAAAGGTGCCGGCGGAGGACAGCGATCATGATAAGGTATCTGTAGTTTGGCAAATTTTCATGTTCTTTTTCAAAAATTGGCTGAAAAGGCCAGCCAATCCTGAGGTATGGACAGACCTCACCACTGTCCCCGCCGCCA
>SZPB01000114.1 GCA_030263535.1 Cytophagia bacterium CHB2 | reverse complement strand
GATGAAAAAGTATATGTTGTTCAAACAGGCACAAAAACGATTGAACGCTGCCTCCTCATGACCACCGACCCCGGCGACCTTGTCCTCGATCCGACTTGCGGCTCCGGCACCACCGCTTACGTTGCCGAACAATGGGGCCGCCGTTGGATCACGATTGATACTTCCCGCGTGGCGTTGGCACTGGCTCGCGCGCGTATCATGGGCGCGCGGTATTCTTATTACTTGCTGGCAGACAGCCGCGACGGGCAACTCAAAGAAGCTGAGATCACTCAAACCATTCCTTCCGACGCGCCCACGTACAACAATATTCGGCAAGGCTTTGTTTACGAGCGCGTGCCACACATCACGCTGAAATCCATTGCCAACAACGCCGAAATCGATGTGATCTGGGAGGAGTATCAAAAGACGCTCGAACCGCTGCGCGAACAGCTCAACAAAGCGCTAAAAAAGAAATGGGAAGAATGGGAAATTCCGCGCGAGGCCGAGGACAAATGGCCCGACCAGGCGAAAAAACTGCATGCCGAATGGTGGAAACAGCGCATCGCGCGGCAGAAAGAAATCGACGCTTCGATTGCGGCGAAAGCCGAGTTTGAATATCTCTACGACAAGCCGTATGAAGACAACAAGAAAGTCCGCGTAGCCGGGCCATTCACGGTCGAAAGCCTCTCGCCGCATCGCGTTTTGGGGGTTGATGAAAACGACGAGTTGATCGACAGCGTGGCAGATGCGAAGATAGGCTACGGCAAGCTTTGGGATTTCGCCCAGGTGATTTTGGAAAATCTCAAAACCGCGGGCGTGCAGCAGGCGCATAAAGAAGACAAGATTGACTTCACCTCGCTTACGCCCTGGCCCGGCCACTACATTTGCGCCGAAGGACGCTATCTTGAAGGCAAAGCCGAACGGCGCGCGGGCATTTTCATTGGCCCGGAATTCGGCACGGTCAACAAGCCCGATCTTGTGGCCGCTGCGCGCGAAGCCGGTGATGCGGATTTTGACACGCTCATCACCTGCGCGTTCAATTACGATGCGCATACTTCGGAGTTCAGCAAGCTCGGCCGCATTCCGGTGCTCAAAGCGCGCATGAACGCGGACCTGCACATGGCTGAGGATTTGAAGAACACCGGCAAAGGCAATCTCTTCGTCATCTTCGGCGAGCCGGATATTGACGTTCTTCCCGCCAAAGACGGCCAGATCAAAGTGAAAGTCAATGGCGTGGACGTGTTTCATCCCAACACCGGCGAAGTGCGCAGCGACAGCGCCGAGGGCATTGCGTGTTGGTTCATCGACACCGATTACAACGAAGAGAGTTTTTTTGTGCGCCATGCCTATTTTCTCGGCGCCAACGATCCGTACAAATCGCTGAAGACCACGCTCAAAGCCGAGATCAACGAAGAAGCCTGGGCCACGCTCCACAGCGATACTTCGCGCCCCTTCGACAAACCCAAATCCGGCCGCATCGCGGTGAAGGTGATCAATCATTTGGGGGATGAGGTGATGAAAGTGTTTAAGGTGAAGTAATGTGATGTGATCTCCGTAGGGCCTGCCCCCGCGGAGATCAAGACTGACAGCGAAGGAGACAGCGATGACTCCCCTCTACACCTCCGAAAACTGCAAATCCTCCTTCAAGCTCTGCTGAACCCTCGCGGTCTTCTGGAGAGACGCGCCCGTCGCAGCCGAACACTGGATCGAAGAGCTGAAACCTCTCACCGAAAAAGACGGCGTCCGCATTCTCGACTACCGGCTCAAGGACGGCGTTGCCAGCCAGTTTCTGCTCAACACACTTCCGGAAGTATCGCTCAGCAGCGCCATTCGTTCGGTGAAGGGCCGCTTGCAGCATCAAATCCGCAAGCAAGTTCTCAAAGCTTTCAAAGAGAACTACTCGATCAAAAGTATCGGTTCCGCAAAACTCGACGTCGTGCAGCATTATCTCGATACCCAATTCGAGCATCACCCCATGGCCGCCCTGGAAGTGCAGGCTCGGTTTGGCAAATACCAAATTGACAATGCGCATGCGGCCCTGAACTCCATCAGAAGAAGCGCGCACGGCGAGTTTCTTTACAACCTTCACCTGGTTCTCGTGCATGCCGGGCGCTGGCGTGAGATTCGAGATGATCGCTTGACCAGAAGCCGGGATTTGATTGAGCGCATCGCTGTGAAGAAGAAGCATCTGCTTTCCAAGGCCAGGCTGTTGCCCGACCACATTCATTTGACATTAGGCTGTGATGTTAAGGAATCGCCCATGGAAGTTGCGCTCGGGTATCTAAGGATCGACGATTAAATAACTTTCCCAATCTCCAACCGCGAATAGACGCGAATCATCGCGAACTAAAAAGCATTAGCGACCATTCGCGTTGATTTTAGCGGCCCCCGTGGGCAAATCTGTTGGTGGTCTATCCGATTGAAACACTCTATACCTTGGCGAATCACCGCGCCGATGCGGCTGCCGCCGAAATCTTCAAATTACTCTTGACATTGCTGGATCATCACCACCACGTCGACGTGGTATCGCATTCAATTTTCACAAAGGGAAAATGGAAAGATCAGCAGTTTATTTTGGACGAAAATGTGCATGATGCCGTCATTTTCCCGTATGCAGAAATTCTCTCTAAAGCAACGGCAATCATTCAGCAGAATGGCGCAGGGCAAACGCATTATGCTTTCAGTGAGCCGCACAGATTACTCAATAGCCAAACTGTCGCCTTGCCTATAGATCATCGTGCAAAGAATTCGGTTGAGGTTTTGAGTTGGTTGCAGGATCAGCCTAAACTCCGGCCGGTCAAAGCTCCTAACGTTGCCTGGGTCAGTTTGACACGAATGCCAGGAAAAAACATCATCACCCTCACGCCGTGGCGTCACAGGGGTTACGATGAAGGCGAGGTTTCTTACGCAGAGAAGGTTGTATCGATTTCTCACTGCGAAAAACTTTCTAGGGTGATTTTCTCTGAAATCGTGTGAAGACTGTGTTCCCTCAACCACCTCGCATCTCTTCGAGCAGCTTCCAGCAATACCACTGCATGCGCGGCAGGTGGAACGGCCCTTTCCACATATTTCCTTTCAGCCGCGTGGAGAGACTGCCGTCACGATGCAGATAGCCAAACCATTCGCCGTATTCTTTATCCGGAAAATGCCGGTATGCCCAGTCATGCACCATTCCGTGCCACCGCAAATATTTTTGCTCGCCGGTCAATCGATACGCGAGCAGGGTGGCGATGATCGCTTCGTTGTGCGGCCACCAGAACTTCATGTCATGCCAATACTCAGTGCAAGGCAATCCCTTGGCATCGCGATAATACAAAATTCCTCCATACGTACCGTCCCACCCTTTCTGCCATGACCAGTCGAGAATCTGCGCGCCCAGCTTGCGCAAATGGGCGTCGTTGTTGCGCTGCTTGGCCTCGTGCAAAATGAACCAACCGGCCTCGATTGAATGGCCGGGACAAATCATTCGCCCCTCAAAGTTATCGATGAACTCGCCGTTCGGACCCACGGTCTCCAGCACGGCTTCGAATTCGGGTTTCATGAAATCGCGTTCGATCTCAGCAATGCTCCGGTCGATCCATTCCTGCGCCAAAGGGTCGTTAATCGCATCGCGCAATACTTGTGCAGAGACGATCATAATCATAGGAATTGCCAACGCTTTGAGGCTGCGGGTTTCCGGGCGAATTTTGGGTTCCAAAAGTCCGGGGGTGGTGAGATGTTTGATCACGAGGCGAAACAAATCGCTCGCCTCCTGCGCAGCTTTTTGCTCGCCCGTAGCTTTGGCATAAGCGGCGAGCGCGATCATGCCGAACGTTTCGGTGAAAATGTATCGCCGCTTGCGCAAAGGCCGGCCCTCGCGCGTGACACTGTAAAACATTCGGCCATCATCATCGAACCCATAGCGCCGGATGAAATCAATGCCGTGTCTGGCCAATTGCAGCCATTCCGGTCGCGGCTCGACAGTGTTGCAAAGCGTGGATAGCAACCAGACGTAACGACCATGTATCCACATTGGTTTATCCGTGGAAAGCACGCTGCCGTCTTGATCGAGGCAAAACAAGAATCCGCCCTGGTCGCGGTCGATGGCATGTTTTTGCCAAAACGGCAACGTGTCGTTCAGCAGGCCATCGCGGTAGACGGTAATCAATTCATCGATTCGCTCGGGTTTCAACATAAGACTCTCCTTTTTCATCGCGGACAAGAAAGTCCGCGCTCCCTTCAAACATCGGATTCATACCTTGCGCGGCAATCAAATCATCGCAAAGATGGCAAATTTGGTCGAGCGTTAATTCCGCCGTCGTGTGCGGATCGAGCATGGCCGCTTGATAAATGGCGTCGCGCTTGCGCGTGAGCGCGGCTTCAATCGTCAAAAGCTGCACGTTGATGTTGGTGCGGTTGAGCGCGACGCATTGTTCAGGAAGATCACCCACAGAACAACCTTGCACGCCGTTGCGGTCGACCAGACAGGGAACCTCCACCACCGCTTTATCCGGCAAATTCGTGATGAAGCCGTGATTCAAAATGTTGCCGCCGATGCGGAACGGCACATCGGTTTCCATTGCTGCCATGATGTACGAGCCGTATTCATCGCTGCGCGTATGCGTCAAACTTTTGTTATGCACCAACTCTTGGCCGCGGGTTTTCCACTCCTCAATCTGCTGAATGCAGCGCCGGGGATATTCGTCCGGCGGAATGTTGAATTCTTCGATCAATTCCGGATGAAGTCTCTTGATCCAGTACGGCATGTATTCGGCGCTGTGCTCGGAGCTTTCGGTCACATAGTAACCAAAGTGGCGCATCAACTCGAAGCGCACCATGTCATCATGTTTGGGCGCATCCTTTTCCCGCGCACGGCGATTCATGTCTGCCGCGCGGCGCTTGATCTCCGGATACAAATCATTACCCCCATCACCGATTTCGAGCAACCAGGCTTGATGATTGATGCCGGCAATTTTCCACTGGAAATTTTTGACACTTTCCAGGAGGCCGACGCGTTTGAGCAGATGGGCGCGCAGACTTGCACGGAATGGCATAAACCCACCGTGCTAATGCCGGAAGCGCGCAACATGGCGGCAGTGACTATGGCCATGGGATTGACGTAATTGATAAACCACGCGTCCGGACAGACTTCCTCCATGTCACGGGCAAAGTCGATACACACCGGAATCGTCCGCAACGCCCGAAAAATGCCGCCGATACCGAGCGTGTCGGCGATGGTCTGGCGCAATCCGTACTTTTTCGGAACCTCAAAATCGATCACGGTGCTGGGCTCATAGCCGCCGACTTGGATGGCATTCACCACGTACTTGGCATTTTGCAGGGCTTCTTTGCGATTCTCGACGCCCAGATGCGCCGTAGTGTGAGCGCGATTCTGATTGATGCTCCGGTTCAAGTTCTCGAGCATCAGCTTCGATTCAGCGAGGCGTTCGGCATCAATATCATAAAGCGCAATATGCGACTCACGCGGCGGCGCCATCAACATGCAATCGCCCAGAATGTTTTGGGCAAAAAACCGTGCTGCCGGCCCACATAAAAGTGATTTTTGCCATGAACTTATCCTTTGGACTTAAAAAGCGTTTTCACTTGCGAAAAACTTTCTATCCAGATAAATCATCTACGAGCATGCAATGTATTAATCACACCATTTTACCCGCGAGCAAGAAAGTAATAAAAAATCTCTCTGTTCAAATAGTCAATTTCGCTGCTGACCTTAAAAATGATTGAGGCGTGTAAATACACATGATGAGAATTGCCGGCCTCGCCCCAGCAAGATTTTTTTGACGCTATTCGCATCACGCTTGTACCTCCGCCGCTAACCGCTGAGCCAACCGTCTCTCCGCAAAAAAGCCGCAGAAATTCTTTTCACATCATGAACGGGAACAGCAAGACTGGTGAAGAAATCATAATTGTGACACAATAGGTGATCTGTCAATCTTGCCGATGCCATATGAATTAAAGATGATTAGCATGGGAGAATCGGACAAAAGGATTTTGGTCTAAATTCTATTCAACCTTTTGATCCAATCAATCTTGTCAAAAGAAAACTACGGGGCGCAACGTTGAGTCACCTGACCAGCGTCAGCTTGCGCACTTGCGTGAAATTTCCCGCGTCGAGGCGATAGAAATACACGCCGCTGGGCAGCACCTATCCGGCATCATTCCTCCCGTTCCAAGACACCTCGTATCTTCCCAACGGCTGCGATGTTGCAACGAGCGTGCGCACTTTTTGTCCCATCAGATTGTAGATTTCCAACAAGACGAAAGCAGTTTTGGGGAGATCGTAGCGAATCGCCGTTCTTGTGCCGGTTCGCAATCGTTCTTGCGGCAGGGGATTGGGATAATTTTGGTGAAGTTTGAACTGCGCTGGTCTCTCGTCGCCCGATCTGTCGTTCACAGAAAGCGGCAAGCCATGAATGAACGCACGCAAGAGCGGCTACTCAATAACAGCAAATCCCAAGAGCACACGTTTCACCGGGCCGACACCCGGTGCGTACCATTCGACCCAGTCATCGTCATCGCCGGAGAATCGAAAGTGGAATCGATAACAATCGGTGAATGTACCGGCAAGCACCGTACTTTATCCGGCGCCGCGCCGATCGGCTGCACCCATTGCAGTTTGCCTTCATCCGTCACCCACGAATTCAATCCTTGCCAAGCTTTCTTCACCACGGGCAAATATTCGTCTTTACTCAAGAGTCCGTTGTTTATGCCCCAGGCCAAGGCATAACAAAAAAATGATGAACCGCTGGTCCCCGGATGCGGCCCTTCCTCGGGATCCAACAGGCTCGGTTGCCACAAACCGTCTTCTCCCTGAACCTTCTTGATCGCGGCGGCCATCTCTTTCAGCAACATCACATAGCGATCACGGCAAGAATCATCGCTTGGAAGACATTGCAGCACTCGCGCTGTGCCCGCTATCACCCAACCGTTGCCTCTTGCCCAGAAGGTTTTGCTGCGGTTGGGTGTTTTCTTGTCGAAATAAGATTTGTCTCGAAAGAATAGATGTTCTTCGTTGTTATAAAGAAAATCATGAGTATCCCAAAACATGGTTTTGAGAAATTCGAGATAACGTTTGTCGCCGGTTGCCGCAGCCAGTCTGGCCAACACCGGCGGCGCCATGAACAGCGCATCGCACCACCAATCCTCGCGGCCGGGCTTGGGGACGGCGATGAGCGAATCAAATGTGCTCTTGACGTCTGCGATCATCTCGGGCTTTTTCATAATCTCATAGATTTCCAGAAACGCCTGGCCGCGGGAATGATCGTCGGCATGCCGCAGGCGATTGGCCCGTTTCCAATTCAAAGACTCAGGCCACTTGATCGCGGCATGCGGGTATTTCTTTTCCTGCATCGTTCTGTAGGTGGCCATCACCCCGGTGTAGAAAGCGGCGCGCGCCCAGTCGTTCTCATTTCTTTCGTTGATTGTTACCGGGTTATTCAACTGCCAGTCACACACGTTTTTCATCACTTTGGTGATGAAAGGCTTTGAGAAAACATTGTTCTCGTTTTCCTGGCTCCACGCAGCGGAGCTGATGAACGCCACGAAGGCAATAATCAAGCAGCCTGCGTATGAAATTCTCCGGATGGTACTCAAGCCTCAACCTGTTCTTTCAAGCCTACCTTCCGTTGAAAACCCAAATCATTGATTGGGAACGGAGCGATGCGCGCAAAATACTTTCCAGTGCCCATCCTTCTGCACAAAAAGAATGCTCTCTGCAAAAGGCATAGATATTTGACGACCGCCTTGCAGCGTCGCTGAAGACACGCCTTCTCCTATCCAAAGAGCTGCATCCGGCGAAATTGCAGTGACATTTTTCTTGGTATAAGAATACACCAAATCCTTCAAGCCCTGCAGGCCTTGCTTGGTTGCGTTCAACGCGTCCTGGCGCGTCCATCGAATGCGGCCATCGTCGATGATCACGCCCTTGTCCGTTTCCAGAACATGTGCAAAGAGAGCATCACCGTCGCCTTGCTGCGCGGCTTGTTGCATTTTTGCTTGTGCATCAACATGGCCTGCTCAATGGCTTGTTCCTGCTCACTGGACATCTTCTTGGAATCGTTCTGCGTCATCCACGCAACCGGGACACAGGCCAGCAAAAGTAAAGCCCTCAGAGTGTTTGACATGATTCATTCTTCTTTCAGAAAACCAACGTGACGATTGAATGCGCTGAACTGCTCGTTTTCACCGCACGGTTTTCAATCCACGTGTGGAATTCAATATCCTTTTCGGTTTGATTCATGACCACCACGGCAATTCTCCCGTCGGGTTTGAGAAATGCCGTTGCCAGAAGATCATCGTGATTGGAAGAGCAGATGATGCGCTTCGCGCCGGGCCGGATGAATTTCAAAAAATGCCGAGATAGTAAAACGAGTTGCGGAAATTCATGTCTGCCTTTCCTTTCTTTGAACTGCTCATTCTTAGCCGATTGAACTGATCACTCCTACTCTAACTCGTTGTTGAAATTTCGTAAGAATTTAGCCGTTTGAAGTTTTCGCGCACTGAAATGGAAATCCCACTGAATTGCACTCAAAAAGCTTAATTTCTGTGGGCGTTTTTTTGTTCTGGGTTCATTTAGCTAAATTCTTGCGAAATTTCTAAAAGCGAGTAAGAGTAGGGGTAAGAAAAAAAGCAACCAACAACCAGTTACAAGCAACCAGCCCTATCTCACCAAAACCAATTTTCGGCTGAGCGTGGCTTGCGGGGTTGAAAGCCGGTAGAGGTAGAATCCGCTGGTCAGGCCGGCAGGATCAAAATCGATGGAATAAATGCCGGCGGTGTTCAGTTCATCCACCAAAACGGCCACACGTTGTCCGCGCGTGTTGAAAACTTCGAGGCGTACGTGGGTGCGAGATGGCAACTCATAAACAATGCGCGTGCCGGCATTGAATGGATTGGGATAGTTGGCTTCCAGGCGAATACCGTGTGGGTGCTGCACGGCAGCAGGCTGATTAACCGAGGTTACTTCGTGCAGTTTCACTAACTCAATTCCTTGGCCAGCGCCACGGTCGCGGGAGTATTTTTTATCAGTAACGTTGTTCCAGTGCTCGTGCGCGCCCAGGCTGGCGAGCACGGTCCCGTCTTTTTCGGGATCGTATCGAACGCCGGCGGGCCAGTTGGTCGAGTCCGCAGCTTGATGCAGATGATCGTCAACGCCCGCCATTTGCGGATAGGTTTCGGCATGTTTGTCGCTGGTGAACTCGGCTTTGAGAAAATCAAAACAGACAGATTCCAACGCCACCTGATCCTGCGACATAAAAATGGAAGAGGGCCAGTCATTATTGAAAGGCGCCATCTTGAATTTGACCGGACGAAGATTCGCGCCCGGTCCGCCCCACAGACCATCCACGACATTGAGAATGGTGTTGCCGCCTAACTTCTCGTGCCCCATTAAATCGACCAATACGCGATAAAGCCCGTAGCCATCACGCTTGGGATCGGATGTCGGCCAGCCGTCAGGATTGACCAAGCCGTTGTGCACATGCAAAGCGTTGGTGCGGGTGTGCGATCCAAAATGGCATTTGGCCACAAATGTCACGCCGGCCCGTTCATGAACCTTCAGGGCGGCCACGTTGATCATGTAATCAGCCTGCTCGATGACACTGTACAACTTGTCGTCGTAAATCGGAACGCCCTTGGCGGCATCGTTCCAATCGCCTGACCGCAACACCGCGCCGCGATCCGAATAAAACAAAATGGGCGCGCTTCCTGGCAGCGATTTGGTTCGTCCGTTTCCTCCCACGATCGAAATGTAATTCACATTGGGAAACTCGGTGTGCCAAATCTCCCAGTAATCGTTGGGCACACTCTGAATCGGATCGCCCACCGAAATGTCTTCCTGCGCAACGCCGGCGGAATGGACCAATTGCCGCAGAAGAGCCAGCACCGGTTGCGGAGAAGTCTTGGCCATGGTATAGTTGTTCAGGCCGCTGTAATTGTGCGAGCCATCCACCGGCGTGCTCACCGCATTGGTCTTGATGAAGATTTTTTGGCCGGGTTGATAACCCACGGCGCCTCTGTTCTTTTTCTCATTAAAATGAATGAACAATGCATTCCACGCTTCGCCGACTGAAGGCTGACCGATCAAACTCAGTATAGATTCGTCAACCATTGCCTGGATGACATTCATATTCGAATTCTTCGGCTCGTGGTAGGCTTCTCCCCAGTTGTCGTTTTTGCAGTTCTCGTTGGTGGCATCCGGATTCCACGCCCACACCACCCGTCCCGGAAAAATTCCCTGGCCAATGCCCATGGGTTGATTGGGTGTGTCCAGATAACGTGAATCGGCATAGACAAAAGGCCGGTCGGCTTGAAAAGCAATGAACCCGCTGATTACGGCGATCATCAAAAACATTGCGGCAATCGAGTAGCGGGCGTTTTGCCAATGCGCCTTCACCTTGACCATGGCAAATGCCGAGGTGGCCAGCGCGAGCAGATACAGCACAAAAGCGGAGGCAACCGGAAAAGCGGCACGCATGCAGGGATAGGCGGCCCGGCTCGGTTTGGGAATCACGCGCACGAGAAACCAGATCAGCGCGCCGAGCCCGATGAGATGGAAAAATAGTTTTTCAAAGATCAAACGATTAGAAGATTGATCATTGGTAGGTTCACACAGCTTGGGGTTCGTTTTCATGATCATTTTCTCCAAAACCCTGTTGCTAAAGATGTGATGCGGTAGGTATTGTGGCAGGAAGAATCAGCCAAAACAAAAACAATGACAGAAAAATGAAGGACAGAGATATAAGCCGAGCGTAGTAATTTTTTTGCCCCGCATTTTTCTGTCATTATTTTCTTGGTTACGGAGCGCCGCCGCCAATTTTCGCATCAACCAATAGACGGGCCACACCTCTCCCAGGATCGTATCGCTTCGAATCATATAAAAATGGGTGCCCGTGTCCCAGTAGAAATGCTTGGAGTAAGATGCCAGAATCCCTCTGTAAAGGATCTCCACGTTATTCGTGGCGGGATTGACATTCAGGATGGGGTCCGGAGAGTCGGTGGCGAGATACAGGTTGCCATTTGCAGCAAACATCATCCCTCGAATCGTACGCGAGCCATAATCGGTGGCAGACAAGTCGATCACCATTTCCTGCGCTCCGGGATTGCCCGCAGCATCGCGTGGGTGACGCCAGACAATGACGGAGCTTGAAGTCGTGGCTCTGGCGGCCACATAAACAAAACCATTGTAGACACGCACTGCGATGATCTCGCTGGCGGCATAAAAGCCCGATGCTTTGGTGGTGAGATCAGGAGCCACAATGCTGGAAGGCTTCGCAGGCTTTTCGTCGCATCTCTGCACTCTGCGACGGCTCAACTAAGCTCGCCGAAGTCGAGTTTAGGGCGCCGTCGTCGCAGGTTTCAGCACAGCCCGCGCTTGCCGCCGGCGGCCGAGTCCTATTCTGAAAATTGCCAATCAGAGATCAAGTATGTTCAGCAATACCACGCATTATTCAAGCTGGCTGAGAGGGCTTGATAGGGCTGCTATACTCGGCGAGCTTATTTGGATACAAGAAACTCGTCGGCGCCAAGCAAGAAGTAGCCAATACAACCGGCAACAGCTTAGAAAACAACGGCAATAGAGTCAAGCAGAAAGTTGACATCTCCGTTTTGCTTGCCTGTTGATGTTGCTGCCAAGAGGTTTGCAGACAAAATGAATTTGATTCGGTGCAGAGAGAGGAGAGGTCGAGTTATTCAAGAAGTGGCCCACGCCCCATACCTTCACATTGGTAAGCGCCGCTAACATTCTCGTCAGGAGTGTATCACGGCGCTTGGGCTGCAATAAAATACATCACTCGAAGGGCGCTGTCACGAACAGATGGAACAAAACATTCCTATCGCAATCGTTCGTAACTCTTGCCATCTGAAAAATCGTTGCCACAACTGCTTGTATTGTCGGATGAAAACGCAACGTCTCTTCGAGAGATCACGGGACAAATATCTGGCATAACGTTTGACTCTGCGATAATCCGACGTGACGAACGAGATTAAAAAAAACGCTGTCGCGTACAAACTTTTAACATGAGTCATTCTTCAGCAAGTAGTCAAAAAAAATATGGCGCAGGCAAGGAGGCCTGCGCCACCTGATAGAGCTGAGGAATCCATACAATAAAACTCCGTTTTCTATCATATGACGAGGACTCACAGCACAACAAGAATACGCCGCGTGATGATGGTGCTCGCGCCCGTGTTGATCGCCTTTTTCAGCGCGTGCGCAAGTGGCCGGCAAACGTTGTCATCGCCGCCTGCCGCGCTGCCGGCAACGGGAAAAACCGAATATCGCATCGCGCCGGGCGACAACCTAATTATCAAGCTCTACTATCATCCGGAGTTAAACACCGAAGTGTGGGTGAGACCGGACGGTTTTATCTCCCTCGAGTTAGCCGGCGAAGTCAAGGTGGCAGGGCAAACTCCGGCAGAAATTGATTCGGTTTTAGAGCTAAGATATGGCCTCAAGCTCGTCAATCCCGAGGTCGCCGTGATCGTCAAGAACTCCATTACACTCAAAGTCTTCGTCGGCGGCGAAGTGCAATCGCCCGGGCTGGTATCGATTGACGGCGGCATGACGCTCTTGGGCGCGATTTTTCAAGCCGGCGGTTTCAAATCTTCGGCGCAGCTTTCGCAGATTGTTTTATTGCGCAAGGACGATCGTTCCAATCAACCTCTCACGCTGACCTACGACGTGCGCGGCGCTTTGCAGGGAAAGCATGCGCAAGCGAACGTCGCACTTAATCCTTACGACGTCATCTACGTGCCCAAATCAGGAATTGCGCGCGCGAATCAATTCATGGACTCATTTATCGAAGGGTTGTTGCCGATGAGCACGCTTTCCGGTTTTGCATGGGTCTATGCCCTGGTAAAATAATCCAGAGATGGCGCTGGCGGCAAGGTTGCGCCGGCGCAGCGAACCAATATCTTCAAATGCTGGAGAAGCCTTCAGATGTTAGTGAACAATTCCAATCTGTTGAGCTTACGGGATGGCCTGCAAGCGATCTTCAAAAACCGCGGCCTGGTGCTGCTCCTTTTTGTATTGACCGTGGTTCCAGTCGGCATTGCGACATTCACCGCTGAAAAAGCCTATCGTACCACGGCCAAGGTTCTCGTACGTCGTGAAGACCGCCCCGCAGCGTTGAGTCCCTACTATTCGCGCTTGAATCAGGAGGAGGATATCCGTTCCGAACTCGAGATCGCCACCAGCCGGCCGGTTTTGGAAAATGTCCTGCGTGCGAGTTGGGCCACCGGCCGGAACCTCGTTCCCAACGATCGCCCCGCTTCTTCATACGCGTTGCCGGGCGATGACACAATCAGCGAAAAAACACTCGACCGCTTTCGCGCCTTCATCACGGTTGAAGCTGTGACCGGGTCGAACGTGATCGACATCAGCTTTGAAGATACCGATCCCGAGCGTGCGGCCTGGTTTGCCAATGCCTTGACCAATGCCTACATCTCCTACAATGCGCAAGTACACGGCAGCGTCGAGGCGGAAGATTTCCTCAAAGAACGCATCGAAGAAACACGGGCGCGCTTAGATAGCCTGGAACGCGTGCTCAATGCGTATCGCGCCGCCACCGGCCTGGTGGCGCACAGCAAGCAGGAAGATTTGATGTATGAGAAATACCGTTCGGCCGATCAACAGCTTGTACAGCTGCACGAACAGGTGGAAGTGCTGGCGGAGAAAATCCAACGGTTGCGGCAAGTGCGCAGCGCCGGCGACTCACTCGGGATTCCGACCGCGGAAATGGATGGTCATCCGTCTGTGCGCCTGCTTTATACCCGCGTGACCGAACTGCGGCTCCAGCGCAATGCGCTCACGGAAAAATATCAAACCGATCATCGTATCGTTGCGGATCTCGATAAACAAATCACCGGTGTGCAAGCGGAACTCACGGCCGAGGTGGAACGTCTCCTGGCTCTGGAAAACGAGCGGCTGAATTCGCTGCGGGAAAAAGAACGTGTGCTGGCCAGAACGGTGGCCGGGGTCAAGAACGACATCAAAGCACTGCCGGAAAAGGAGCGTGTATTGAATGAATTGGAATTGGCGATTGACAACGCGCGCCGCGTTTATTCGCTGCTCGTCATGCGGCGCGAAGAAATGAGCGTCGAAAAAGCCACGGACCGCCGGCTTTCGCGCATTACAGTGATCAGTCCTGCCGGCGTGCCAGACGAGCCGGTCAGCCCGCGCCCGGTACGCAATATGAGCCTGGGCGTTGTCATCGGAATTTTGATGGGAATTGCCGGCGCCCTTGTGCGCGAGTATTTTAATGGCACCTTCAAAGCGCCGCACGAAGTCGTGCACACCCTAAAGGTTCCGGTGCTCGGTGTGATATCTGCCGAAAAAAATATCCCGCTCGCTTACTCCTTTGACCGCAAACCAACATGATCGACCTTAAAAACAACGTCAATGCCCGGCGGAACGGCCAAACAGCCGTAAAAATCAACCGGGGGCTTCATGATGATAAGGCAGGTTCGAACGCCGCAGGGGAAACGAGCGAGTCTCTCACCAATTTTCGCACGTTTCAGTATGTGGCGGAACAGGCGTTGCGGGAGCAGGACCCGAGTATGGCCTTGACGCTGACGAATGAAACCGTCACAATGTTTCGCGCCCTGCCGCTGGCGCAGCCCGAGATCGAAAAAATTCGCAGCGAAATTCAAGTTCTGCATCAGCGCCATCAAGGCGCGCTAAGCTTGGGCCTTGCCAGCGCACACTGCGGCGAAGGCACCTCGACCATTCTCGCCAACCTTGTGCTGGCGTTCAAAAACACAAATCTGCGCGTTCTGATTGTGGATTTGAACATGCGTCACGCCAATCTGGCCAGCCTGTTCTCTCTTCCGGATGGCCCCGGCTTGATCGACCTCATTTACGCACGCCGCCGCTTTGCCGATGTGATACGCGTGATCAAACCGAATAAAATTTTTTTGTTGCCCTTTGGCGTGAACGCCCGAAATGCGCCGTTCAACCTCGAAAACGCTGTGCGCGCTATCAACAAAGCCGGCAAGCAGAGCAAACATTTCGACCTCCTCTTGTTCGATTTTCCGCCGTTGAACGAGGTGCCGCAAGGACTGTTCGTTGCCCGCCAAATCGACGGTCTCATTCAAATTGTGCAAGCCGAGCGCACGCGCGTCGAAGTCGTACGCTCGCTAAAAAACAGGCTGGATCACCTCGGTATTCCGTTGTTCGGCGTTGTGCTCAACCAGAGGCGTTTCTACATTCCCCAAGTTCTCTACGAAAGTCTCTAAACCAAAGGAGATGGTTTCTATGAAAGTCGTTATTCTGGCTGGAGCGAGCGGAGCCCGCTTGTTGCCGCTGACACAAATCCTTCCCAAACCATTGCTGCCCGTGGCGAACACGCCCATGGCGATTCATGTTGTGCAGCATTTGAAACGCTCCGGTTTCACCGATCTGATTTTTTGCCTGGATCGTGAAAATACCGCATTGATGGAAGTCTTGGGCAATGGCGATCCCTGGGACGTGGTTATTCGCTATGCCGTGGAAGATCGTCCCGCCGGCACGGGCGGCGCGTTGCACCAGCTTGCCGGCCTGCTCGCCAACGAGCCTTTCATCGTCATGGGATGCAACGTGCTCTTCAATTTCAATCTGCGCGATCTCGTCAAGCAACACATTCGCTCTCTTGCCGACGCCACTGTCCTGGTTTCAAAACTGTCTGCGGTTTATGATTGGGGCCGCAGCGAAGTTGTGGAGGTTTCGGAAAACGGCCGCATGGCGCGCATCAACCGCGGCGACGGCGTGATTCAATCGTCGCGCTTCTTTCCCCTGGGGATCTATTGCTTTCAACCTTCAGTGTTTCAACACTATCGTCAGGGCGAAAGCTTTCTCGACATCAAAGAACAATTGCTGCCGCGCTTGTTGGAAGCCGGCCTCAAAGTGAACGCACAGCAATTGACCGGGGAGTGGCAGGATCTTTTCAATCTTTCAGATTATATGAAGCTGAACGAAGGCGTGCTGTCAGGCCGCTTCGGCAACATTACCTATCATCAGCAAATTTCGCCAAACGTCTGGGCCGGTCCCAATGTTCGCATCGGCAGCCGCGTCAATTTTATTTCGCCCGTCGTCATCGGCGACAATACGGTGATTGACGACGACGTGCAAATCATCGGGCCAGTCGCCATCGGCGCCGATTGTTTCGTCGGCAAAGGCGCCACCCTGCGCGAAAGCACGCTGTGGAATCGCAGCCGTGTGGCGGAAGGAAGCTGGATCGAACGCTCCGTGATTGCCCGTGACAGCACAGTTGGCCCACGCCAATATTTGAAAGGCACGGTCGTCGTGAAAAATCAATTACACGCGGCAACTGTGAATTTGCTGGAGAAGAACTACAATATCACGACGATTGCGTCTGCCAAACCCGCGCCGGCTTTGGCCGGGCAACAGCGCCGCCGGCTTTACAATTTCAGCAAACGCGGCATGGATCTTTTTTTCGCCCTGTTTTTGTTCATGTTTTTTCTGCCGATCATGGGCGTGCTCGCCGCGGCCATTAAACTCGACAGCCCGGGGCCGGTGTTTTTCCGCCAACGTCGCTGCGGCCTCGGCGGCCGGGAGTTCTTCATGTTCAAATTTCGCTCCATGGTGCAAGACGCGGCGCAGCGCCAGCACGAGTTGAAACATCTCAATCAGGTCGATGGCCCAATTTTTAAAATCGAAAACGATCCGCGCATGACACGCGTCGGAAAAATTCTCCGTAAGTTCAGCCTCGATGAAATTCCGCAATTGATCAACATTTTGCGCGGGGAGATGAGCTTTGTTGGCCCAAGGCCTTTGGCGCGCAAGGAGCTCAAGTTCGAGCCTTCCTGGTCTGAAACCCGCCTGCAGGTCAAACCTGGACTTACCGGGCTTTGGCAAGTCAACGGTAGAAGTGATTCCTCGTTTCGCGATTGGGTGGCGATGGATAAGTATTACGCTACGCACCAAAGTCTGCTTTTGGATCTAAAAATCTTGTT
>SZPB01000113.1 GCA_030263535.1 Cytophagia bacterium CHB2 | reverse complement strand
TGGGAAATCGTGATTGTTGCGATCGGCGTGGGCTATCTGGGAAAATTTTTCTTCAAGCCTTCTGATTGGGGATTGCTTATCCCCTCCGCCGCCTTTTTGGTGTTGGGCGGCGGCGCTTTGTTGGATTATTACGGCGTGCTCTACTTTCCGTTCTATGATTTGGAACGCTACTGGCCTATACTTCTCATTGCCATTGGCGCCGGCGTTTTATTCAAAAGCACGCGCAGAATTTCCCGATCCCAACAAGTCGCAACGAAAAGCCTTAACAGCAATGTTACGAGTTGATAGTGAAATGTAGTGGCAAAGCCTTCCGTCGGGGCGCATTTATCTGTTGGGATCGAGTTGGATATTTTTAACTGTCACAAAACTCTTATAAATGCTGGGTGAAATGACATTGAGTTTTCTTTTGTGTGCATAGATTTAGCCTCAAAGAGACCAATGCTCATTTCGTTTTGACTCCCACCGATAATTCTTTCGCTGAATACGCCGATCTCATTCCCCAAACAAATTGGCCGCCGCGCTTGTTAAACGGCAGCCAAAACTGTCCGCGATCTAGATTATCGCATTCTCCCATGCAGCCTGCTTGCTTGTGTATTCTCTACTCACCACGTGTAAATTTCATACCACATCTGCTTGATTGGCTCAACCGTCAGCTCTGCACGAAACCTAAGAAATTCCTGCCGTTAAGCCTCTGGTCCAATCACAGTAGGCGCTTGGCGCTAATTTTGTAAAAGCTTGCCAACGAAAATGAACTGGCAGAGCAGGTATTGGTTGGCGGAATAAATTGTCAAGCTGTTGCTTGATTTGACCAAATTAATAATACGAAACAATTGTTTGCGGAGAACTATATGAAATTCTATGCTTGGATTTCGGTTTGGGCTGCCGTATTATGCCACGGCTGTTACTATGGTTATGATATTCAAACCGAGGTCACCAAAATTCAAAGCGCTGATTTCGCGCCCAATCCCGGTTTGATCGAGGTTTATTTTGGCGAAACTCAACCGGAACGAAAATATGAGCAAATTGCTTTTCTCGAAGTCGTCGGCGAGAAATACTCAACCACCGATTCCCTGTTGGCACGAATGAAAGAAGAAGCGGGTAAAATAGGAGCAGATGCGGTTATCTTCATCAAAAAGTATCACAAGAATCGCGAACGCGGCGATTTGGTGGCGGACGTTATCAATATTGGCAACGAGAATCATGAAATCGAAGGCTATTTCGCGCCGCTGTTGATGGGCGTCGCGATTCGATACCAGCACGGGTCGGAATAGTCTAAGAGGGTATTTGTTCTTGGGTTTCTGAATGCAAGCATGTGTACGCATCGTTTTGCCAGCATGAAAATGATATGATCTATGACGCCATCCTCCTTGGCCTGGGTGCCATGGGCAGCGCCGCCGCTTATCATCTCGCGCGCCGCGGACAACGTGTGCTCGGGCTGGACCGCTTCACGCCGCCGCATAACTTGGGCTCCTCGCATGGGCAAACGCGCATTATTCGCGAGGCCTATTTCGAGCATCCGCTTTACGTGCCGCTTGTGCAAAAAGCCTATGAGAATTGGGCCGAGCTTGAGCACACGACAGGGCAACAATTAATTTTATCAACTGGCGGTGCAATGATTGGCCACGCCGAGGGCGTGCTGGTCAGAGGCGCGCGTGCCAGCGCTGCAACCCATCATCTCCCACATGAGATGCTTTCCGCCCAAGCACTTCGCCGCCGCTTTCCGGCATTTCACCCTTCAGATGAAATGATCGCGGTTTGGGAGCCGCGCGCCGGTATTTTGTTTCCGGAAAAATGTATTGCTGCGCATCTCGCCTCGGCGCGCGCTTTGGGCGCGACCTTACGGTTTGAAGAACCTGCGCGGTCTTGGCGCATAAACGGCAGCGGCGTAGAAGTAACAACGGCAAAGAATCAATATGTTGCCAGCCGTTTGTTGATTACCGCCGGTGCATGGTTTACTCAACTCGTGCCGGATTTGCACTTGCCGCTTGTGTGTGCGCGACAAGCGCTTTTTTGGTTTAAACCCAAGTCGAATCCTTCGCACTTTCTGCCAAAACACTTTCCGATTTTTTTGTGGGAATATGAACCCGATCATATTTTTTATGGATTCCCGGATTTGGGGGAGGGCATCAAATTAGCAATTCATCACGAAGGCGTGCTCACCGATCCCGTTAGAATCAAGCGCGAAGTCGATCCTCAAGAAGCCAGCGGATTGCGCACGATTCTACATCAATTCATGCCGGAGGCTGAAGGCGACTTGCTTAACGCCACGGTTTGCATGTATACCAACACGCCGGATTCACATTTTCTCATAGATCATCATCCGCGCCATCCGCAAGTGTTGCTTGCCAGCCCCTGCTCGGGGCACGGGTTCAAATTCTCCAGCGCGCTCGGCGAGATTCTTGCCGATCTCCTGACCACCGGACGCACAGAATTTGATCTCAGCCCATTTCGACTCGCGCGTTTCACACAAACCGGCGCCTCTCAATCCTCGTGAAGTGTGTTGCCGCAATTTTTTGTTGTATTCTGCTGAGCGCTGCTTTTCCTGCCTTGACTTTCGATTTGACATTCAACGAGTCATTCCCTACTTTTATTCTCATTTTTGAGCAATCTCAATCCGACAAAACAATACTCGCATCACGAATTCCAAATTCAGGAATGGCGCGCATGATCGCTACGAAGAACGGAAAGAGCAAGATTAGCAAACGTTCGTCCCTCGGCCTTACTGCAGAAGAAATTATAAAAGATTATCGTATTGCCTGCCAAAGCCGGCAGGTGAGTCTTGTTAGCCGCAAAGAAGTGATGGGCGGCAGAGCCAAATTCGGAATATTTGGCGACGGCAAGGAAGTCGCGCAACTTGCGATGGCGCGGGCTTTTCAAAAAGGCGATTTCCGTTCGGGTTATTATCGCGATCAAACGTTCATGTTTGCCACCGGCATGTGCAGCATCCAGGAGTATTTTGCGCAATTGTACGCGCATGCCGAGGTGGAGGCTGAACCCAACAGCGCGGGGCGGGCCATGAATGCGCATTTTGCCACGCGCAGCCTGCATCCTGATGGTAGTTGGAAAAATTTGGCCGAGAGGTACAATACCTCCGCTGACGTTTCGCCAACCGGATCACAAATGCCGCGACTCGTCGGGCTCGCCTATGCCTCGCGGTTGTATCGTGAGTTGAGTGAATTGAAATCGTTGACCCAGTTTTCCAACAACGGTAATGAGATTGCCTTCGGCACTATCGGCAATGCCACCTGTGCCGAAGGCATGTTTTGGGAGTCGCTCAACGCGATTGGTGTTTTGCAAGCTCCGGCGATCATCTCAATTTGGGATGATGAATATGGCATTTCCGTTCACAATGAATATCAAATCACCAAAGGCAATCTCTCGGAATTGCTCAAAGGATTTCAACGATCTGCCCGGCGCGGCTCTCCGGATAAAGGTTTTGAACTTTATACCGTGAAGGGTTGGGACTACGCGGATCTCATAAAAGTTTATCAAAAGGCTGCGACACTCGTTCGCAACGAGCATGTCCCGGCCATCATTCACGTCACCGAAATTACACAGCCCCAGGGCCATTCCACTTCCGGCAGCCACGAACGCTACAAATCGAAAGCGCGGCTCGCGTGGGAGCAGGAATTCGATTGCCTAAAAAAAATGCGTGAATGGATGATTGTCGAAGGCATCGCGACGAGGAAACAGCTTGATCAGTTTGAAGAGGAAGATCAAAAGCTCGTCATCGGCATTCGAGATCAAGCGTGGCAGGCTTACCTCGCGCCCATCCTGGCGGAACGCCAAGAAGTTGCCCGGCTGCTCGATGATTTGGCAAACGAGTCCCGGCATAAACAAGAATTGCTCAAGTACAAGGCTACCTTGCTGGCTATTCCTTATCCGTTGCGGCGCGACTTGTTCACAACAATTTGGAAAGTCCTGCGCGTGACGCGTGAGGAGGCTGGAGCTGCCAGGCAGGCGCTGTTGGCGTGGGAGAAACGGCAGGATGAAAACAATCGCGAACGTTACGGCTCTCATCTCTATAATCCCTCTGCTAGCTCTGCGTTGCTGGTCAAAGAGATCAAACCAATCTATTCTAAAACTTCCCCTTTGGTAAATGGTTTTGAAATTTTGAATGCTTGCTTTGCAGCCGCGCTGGCGCGCGATGCCCGCATCATTGCATTCGGAGAAGATGTCGGCCGGCTGGGCGATGTCAATCAAGGCTTCAAAGGCTTGCAGGAAAAGTTTGGTGAATTGCGCGTTTCCGATACCGGTATTCGCGAATGTACGATCATCGGGCAAGCTATTGGCCTTGCGCTGCGCGGCTTGCGCCCGATAGCCGAAATTCAATACCTCGATTATCTGCTCTATGCGCTGCAAATTTTGTCGGATGATCTTGCCACCCTACTTTGGCGCACCAAAGGCGGGCAGAAAGCGCCGGTGATCGTGCGTACGCGCGGCCATCGCCTGGAAGGTGTTTGGCATGCCGGCTCGCCGATGGCCGGTACGATTCATCTGGTGCGTGGCATGCACGTGCTGGTTCCGAGAAACATGACACAAGCAGCCGGTTTTTATAATACTTTGTTGCAAGCAGACGATCCGGCAATCGTTGTCGAAGTGCTGAATGGTTATCGGATGAAGGAACGCTTGCCGGACAATATCGGAGAGTTCACGATTCCGCTGGGTGTCCCAGAAATCATTCGAGCAGGAGCGGATGTTACCGTTGTGACCTACGGCGCTTGCTGCCGCCTCGTGCTGGAAGCCGCTGAGATTTTGCACAACATGAACATTGACGCTGAGGTGATTGATGTGCAGACACTCTTGCCGTTTGATCTTCCGGGCGTCATTGCCAATTCACTCAAAAAAACGAATCGCATTGTGTTTGTAGATGAAGATGTGCCGGGCGGCGCCACGGCTTATATGATGCAAGAAGTGCTTGAAAAGCAGAATGGCTACCGCTGGCTGGATTCCCCGCCGCGCACACTAACCGGGGCGCCGCATCGTCCGGCCTACGGCTCGGATGGCGATTATTGGTCCAAGCCGAATGTCGAAACAATTTTTAGAATCGTTTATGATTTGATGCACGAGGCCGACCCGCGCACTTATCCAAAGTTTTATTAATGATCGTATGTAGCGTTACAATCGAGCGAGATCATTGCCTGTTGTTTTAGCGGGAGGGATTATTATTCGTCGAAAAAGTCTCTCACGGACGATCGGCTCATTTCTCCAATTCTATTCTGATAAACCGATTCCTGCATGCGGCAAGGCAGGCCCCCTTCCTCAAGCTCGCAATTTCCCCACAGCGGGCATTGCACGGAGCAGATTCTGACCTCACTGGTTTCGCGCTGGTGAAGATCGAGCAATGGAACAATGGTGCGGGCGCCAAGAGATTCATACCGGACATTTGCTGCCAGAAGATGGCGCTGTACCATTTTGACCAGGCGAAGGTAATTCTCAGAGTCTGCCGGCAAAATATCCTCCGGACGCTTTGCGCGCAAGGCATTTTGCAGGCGCGCCTCATAGCTCAAATAGCCCCAAACCTCAAGACGCAGGCGCAACAAATCTTGCGTTGCGATTTGTAACGATAACCCCTCCCGGATTTCCCGAAAATCGTGCACACGATTCAAAATCAGCTTGGGTGAGAGCGCGTTGATGACGCGAAAAAATCGCACGGCCTCCCGTACATCGAGGGCGCGAACCTGTTTTCCGATTTCGGTGAGCAGGCGATGATCATGCACATGTGTGGGATCTTGCGAGCGTTTTAACAACTCCAAAACTTTAGGGGTATCGTGAAATGTGCGGTGCAACAAACGAAATACGGCAACTTTGAGGAAATTGTAACATTCTTGCATCGAGGTCGGTTCCGGATTCGCAACCACGATTTGAATGTCGCCGGCATTGAATAAATCGACCTCATTAAATGACGATCCGGCGCCAATATCGACAATCACGAAATCCGTGGTGAGTTGGCGCAAATGCCGGATGATTTTGAGTTTTTCGTTATAGTCGATATTCGCGAATCCCGTGGTGCCCGCAGCGCCGCAAATCAGTTGGACGCCGCCAATCGGAGAGGGGAGCAGGATTTCGACCAGGCTTTTAACGCGCCGCGAGATGAAATCGTGCAACGTCTTTTCCGGATGATCAATCCCCATCAACGTGTGCAGGTTTGCCCCGCCGAGATCGGCGTCAACCAACACGACGCTGGCGCGCGATTGAATCAATGCCAGAGCCAGGCTCGTGCTCACGATCGTTTTGCCGACCCCGCCCTTGCCGCCGGCCACGGTGATGATCTTGAGTTGGCGATGAGAAGTGTTGCGTGAAGGAGAGATCTCGTGAGGGGATTCAGAAAGTGTCGGTGATTGTTCGGGCATCAAAATCCGTTCCTTGCGTTCTTTGCAATCCGTTAATTACATGCAGGTTTTGCAGAATGCGTAGCGGGTATGAGGCCGCGAAACAGAGAGTGATGCTATTTTGTTGCAGGTGTTTGAAGGAAATAACGCAAGGGCAGGCGCGCGAAATCAATGGGGGAAGGCAGGGTGAAGGGCGAAAACCACGGTTTGATGGGTTCGAGCGCGGCGTAAATGAAGCCGTTTTTGATCTCGAAACTCATCGACCGCACATTCCATTTGGCCTTGAGCAGGAGCCGCATGTTCTGAATACCGCGATCTGTGCCTTTGGGGTCGAGCGCTTGTAGCAGATTGGAGGCGACCTTCTTTTCCATTTTTGTGATATTCAATTTGCCGGTCAAATCGCTGATCAGTTGTTCGGAGGTGAATCCCCTGCCGTTGAGATAAAAATCCGCGGACATGCGGGAGCCTTTGTCGAATCGTTTCGCCAATGGCTGCAACCGCGAAATGTCGATCGAAGAAATTTGCATGGCCGTGGAATAACTGAGTTGATCCGGAGAACCGCCGCCCAATCCCACCAATATATTGCCGATCATGTTGCCGTCCAGAAATTTCATGCGCAGTTGCGGAATATCTAAACGCGAGTTGCCCAGGCGCAAATCGGCTTCAATATCGTCGAGCTGATAACCCATCACCTCGAGCCGCGCGATGGACAGTTGCGAGGGGACGCCATTTGCCGGCGCGGCGCGCGGCGCTTTACGAAAAATATCCTCCAGCAACAGCAACTCGCCCGCGTTCGCCAAAGCCGGCGTTTCCTCAGTCAAATGCGGTTTGAGAACGATTTGGGTTTCTTTGCCGATAAGCTGCGCTTCATAATGCTGCTCGTATTTCAAATCGGCGTTGAGATGTTTTATCGTCATCAGCGTGTCGACTGCAATGTCGAGATCACGCGCTTGTAATGTGCCTTTCACTGCCGCGGGCTGGCGCGCGAAAGGATCATCCGGCAGGAACTGATCGATCTCGAATGTGGCTTTGATTGATCCCAGCAATGACAGGCCGGCGTTGGGAGAAATCGCTGTTGGCGCATTCATGTCGAGGTCGAGGTCGGTTTTTACTTGCAAGCCGTTGGCCAGAAAGCTTCCGCGGCTGATGTATGCGCCCGTCACTCCCCAGCGGTGCATTTCGAACCTGCCTTTAGTCAATGCAAAATAGTCTTCGCCAATAATGATGCTGCCGGAGGCAATGGTTTGCGGCAAGGGTTCTCGCAAGTAATCCGGCATTTTCGGCGCGCGGCTCTTGGCCGTAAATTCGCCCTGCGTCGCCGCCGGCGTAATCGACCATCTGCTGCTAATTTGTAAATCATCTAAATAAAGGCCGAGCGCGCTATCCTCATAGACGGCTTGCCCGGATTCAACAAAAAATTCACCATTGTAATCCGAGCTGTCTGGCATAATCGTTTTGCCCGCAAGCCAGCCTTTGAATGCGGCCCGGCCTACAATGCGCGGCGCTGGTGACAGCGAATCTCCTAAGAGATGATGCGGCAGCATGCCGACAATCTCATCTAAACTGATCATGCCATCGAAAAATTCAAAGCGATAGGCGGATGCGGATAGATCGTACTCGCCGTTAAACCTTAAACTGCCCGGTTCAGTTTGTATATTGCCGTCAGTAATTTTGATTTTTGTAAGATCAGGATGCAAAGCAATCGCTGCCGTTGTTTTGAGATGATAAGGCGGAATATCGCCTTCGTCGTCGATGGTGAGATAATTGAGCGGCGCATTATTCAGATTTAATGTGCAGCCAATCTCATTCAGGTTTTTGCCGGTTAACAGCAATTCGCCGCTGATTTTGCCTCGCACACTGTCTGCAGTGAAGGGAGAAAGTTCGATGCTCTCGGCCTGCAGCGCGGCATGAACAGCCACATTCGCTGGTGTGACTTTGCTATTTGTCTTGGTTGTGTTTGATTGAATTCGCGCTTGCCCGCGAATTATGCCGTCGGAAAAATTTTGTATCACGAAGGTGAATTGGCCGTGATGCGGCAAAAAATCGGCGGCGAGTGCGGCCTCGACCTGCAAGTCGAGCGGGCCGATGGCCAGTAGTCGTGTAGAATCGATGGGAAGATTGCAGGAGGCAAGGGCTAGTTGAGTTGACAAGATGGTTTCGTTAGTATCGCTAGCCGTTGCATAATTGAGCCGCACGCGTCCTTGCTCAAACGAAAAACCTGTCTCAGCATCTCGATAAGATAGATCTTTACCAACCAGCGCGAGGTTGTAATGCATGTTTTCGAGATTGCCTCGAAATTCACTTCCGGAAAACTCAAGGTGTCCCGAGAGGGCAATGTCTGCAAGGGCTGGAATCAACCACAAGCCCTCTCGCGGCTGAATGATTTGCATGAATTGATCAAGATCAATTTGCCCGCGATCAACGCGCACATCAAATGTTGCGAGTTTTTCATTTTGGCTGATGTTGATTCGGGCTGCCAATTGTTCCTCGCCGGCAAAAGCCAATCGGAGAGTCGGCATGTCGAGGCGCATCAACGCGAGATTGACGCCCGCTTCCGTGCGCAGATTTATGGGCGGCAAAGAAAAATCCGGGCGATTCTGCCAGCGAATCGACTTGGGGGCGAGAGTCATTTCCCCGCGGAGGGCGAGCGAATCTTGATTCACGGCCCGGCAATGAATTTGCGTTTGCATCTCGGCGGCGAAATCAAAGTTGCACGAAGAATTTTCGGGATGCAAAGAATAAGCGATTGCTGTATTCCGGCCGAGCAAATCAATCTCAGCGCTCAGATTATTCCAATGATCAAATCGCGCCGAGTGAATCGCAAGATCAAGCGGACCGGCGGCAAATTGCTGCGTTACGGTGTCAGAGGCAATCCTTGCTTTGATTTGAATGCCAGTGACAGCAAGTGACGAGAGATTGATATCGACGGGCAGAAGGGTAATTGCAGTATCGGATTCCGCGGCGCTTGAATCATTGAAGGCGCGGATGAGGGCGTCAAGATTGGTTGTGCTGTCCGGCGCTTGCCAGTAAGCAATGACGGGATTGGTAATCGCCAGCTTGTCAATCACGAGGTTGCGTTTGAATAACGAGGAAAAGCGATACGCAAATGTGATTTTTTCGATACTCACCGGCGCGCGTTCACGCACAGGCACGATGCCGCCGGCTGTCACCTCCGGAATGGTGATGCCCTCCATTTCAAATCCCGAGAACAGGTTGAAATGCAAACGGTCGATGCTTACGGTGAGGCCGTAATCGTTGGCGAGCGTACTGATCAGCAGCGCTTTTAACCACTCGGCAGGATATTTTATTCTAAGATAAAGCGTCAGCGCAAGAACGACTGCGGCAAAACCCAGCAAGCTGAACAGCACAATTTTTGCAAACCGCTTCACTAACGATTTCCGCTTTGACGATCACGCGCAAGATTCCATTTCACCCAATCGGTTTGTTCGTCGCGATCATTGGCTTTGAACGAGCCGGTTGATTTGACTTTGCCGTTGGCGCCGATGGTGATTTGTTGCATGTTGCGCACGAGATACACCCATTGATCGAGCGAGATTTGCGTTGGGCCGGGAACCTGGCGCGGGCCTTCGATTTGGCGTCTCTGGCTGCCGCCAATCGTCTGCGGCGTGAGTGTGTCCATTTTTTCCGGCGCATTGCTGATTTTAACTTCGCCGGTGTAGACTTTGAGTTGTGTTTCCTGTTTGGTGGAATCGTGATTCAACCGAAACACGGTGCCGGTAATTGCAGCGCCGGCAAAATCCGAAGAAACGTCGAAAGTTGAGTTGGCGTCCACGGATTTGACTTTGCCCCAAATATCGCCCTGTTCGAGTTTGATCTTGGTCTCCAACTTCTTCTCTTTGGTTTCTTCATAAAGTTTGACGATGTCGATCGTGGTTTTCGGCGCGAGACGAATGAGATCGATCTCGGCAAGCTGCATTTCCGCACGCGACTTGAGCAGGGTTCTCACTTTGTCGCCGGTGTAAACGTTGGTTTTGAGTTGCGCACGTATCCAGTCGAGATCCTGCAGTTGCTTTTTCTTGACATCGCCCTCGACCAGCGTGAACAAGCCTTTTTGCGCTTCATCGAGTTTGCGCTTCGCGCCCCAGGGCTTGGCGGCCAGTGCCATGCACACGGTTATCAACAAAAAGAGAAAAACGAAGGAGAAATGATTCTTCTTGGTCATGGTTTGCCCTTTGGAATGATAATCATCTAATACGCTTTTAAGCAGCAGCTACGATAAAGAATCTCTTACAGAAAAGCAAGCACGCTCATGAGGTCACGGCGCACGGTGTTCTGCAATAAGCCGGGAAGGTTTGCTATTGCAGTTTGTTGTTACTTTGACGTCCAATAGTTTTCCACTTGTCAAATCTGCCCCGGCAGAACTCGTTAAGCTCTAGTGCGGCGGCGTGTACTTCACAAGATTCTTTCAGAATGACAAACAAAAATGAATGTGATTCTCAAGGCAACCGTACTTCATCTCCAATCCCCGGTCAACCCGAAACTCGCCCAATATGCGGGATGACGATTGTGATTATCGCGCACGAAACGCTGGGCCTCGCGCAGCGCTTCCGCTTTGCTGGCGCCAGCTTTGAGATAGCGATAAAACCTTTTGACGGTGATGGCGGTGGCCAAATCATCAACCGTCCAGAGACTCGCGATGAGCGCGGGCGTGCCTGCAAAAATGAAACTGCGGCTCAGGCCGATCACCTCATCGCCGCCGGTGACTTTGGCGAGTCCGGTTTCACACGCCGAAAGCATGACAAGATAGGTATTCAGCTTGAGCCTGAAAATCTCATGCGCCTCGAGGCGGCCGGTGTTATCGCTGGAATCCGGCGCCAACAGCAACGCGGAGAACAACGGATTGCGCTCGTCATAAACACCGTGACAGGAGAGGTGAAGCAGGTTCGCGCGACTCGCGCCCGCAGTCAAAGATTTTTCTGTAGCGTCGCGCCGCGTATAACTTTCGATGTCACCGAAGGTGAATTGCAGGCTTTCGATTTCCTTCTCGGCAAACGGCAGATCATAGCGCGGATTGCCGACATCCGGATTGCCGAGCGCCAAGATGCGCAAATCCTCACGCGCCTCGTCTAGAATGGTTTGACCTTTGCGATAGCAGAAACCCAACACCGTTGCGCTCGGCGCCAGCGCCAAAGCGTGGTCGTCGATGAGATATGTACTATCCGGTTTTTGCAATGCGGCAAAGGGAAGATAATGCAGCACGCCATGCGGCACGATGGCGAGTTGCCCGGCGCTCTGCACCATCGGTGCAATCGGCGCGATCAGGTGATCGTACAAGCGCCGGCCAAGATCTTCAACGGAAGCGCGTTTCGCGATGGCTTTGCGGAATTGCAAAATAAGATCGCTCAAGGTTGTACGCTCTAGCGGAGTCGTAACCGCGCGCACGTGCCGGCGATCCGCCACCCACGTCACCAAAAAATTTTTCGCGAAAAAGTATTCAACCAGGGCCACACTGTCGGGCAAAAGCGCTTGCAACTCCGTTACCGGAAGCGGCTCAACATTTACCAAATCTGCCAGCTCCGGGCGGGCGGCTTTCATTTCAGCCAACAAATTGACATAAGCGGTTTGCAATCGCGCAAGCGAGTCTTGTAGCGCATTTATAGCAAAGCGATCGCTTTCATCGAGAGAGGGTTTCTGTTGCAATGCGGAGATTTTGCCCTGCGCAAAGCTGATCTGATCCCGCAAACGTTTTTGCCGCGCCAGCGGTTCGCGATCCGCGCCCGCGTGCCAATCGATATTGCCGCTTGCGAGCAAATCAGCAAAGCTGCGTGATTTGGCGCGCTCGGCAAATTGCAGCGCTTCGGACTCGCGCTTCATCAACAACAACAGCAAAACCGCTTCTTCATAAATATCCGTCTTGTTGTCGATGAAGCCGCTGCGATACTCTTCGACTTTGATTCGTGCGCTCTGGCGCTCGATGCCTGCCATTGCCCGCTGATAAAAATCCAACGCCGCGGACAAATCGTTGGCTTGCTGCGCGAGCTTGGCGAGCTGCCACAAGCAACGCCATTGTAATTCTTCCTGTTTGATCTCATCCGCTTTCGCCAATGCCTGCTGCAACACTGCGCGCGCTTGGGTTTTGTTGCCGTGACCGGCGAGAATGAGGCCTTCGGTATAAAGCGCTTTGACATGAATGCGCTGATCGCCTAGCTGCGGCGCCAGCGCTTCCGCTGCATTGATGTAGTGTTGCGCTGAACCATTTTGGTTGAGTGCATGGTAAGCTTGGCCAAGATTGTAAAGGTCGTAGAGCAAGCCGCGCGCGGCATTAAGCTGCTGATCGATATCGCGCGCGAGCGCGAAACTGGCGCGCGCCTGGTGAAACTGCTTTTGTTGCATGTAAACCAGGCCAAGATTCTTGTAGACGGTGGCTTGCTCGCGCCGTGCTTCAATCGGTTTATCCTCCTCCCAGGCCAGGGCCAGTTGCAGCGCTTGCTTTTGAACATCGAGGGCTTGGTCAAGCTCGCCGAAGCTGAGCAAAATTAAGCCGCGCGTGGTGTGTCCGCGAATGCCCAGCGCTCGATCCTGCAAGGCCTCGAACAAGGTCAGCGCGCGTTGCTGCTGTATCAACGCATTTTGATAATCGCCGTTGAGCCAGAACGTTTCCGCCAAAGCTTGTGTCGCTTGCGCGAGATTTGCGGTGTCGCTTAAGGCGGTAAACGTTGCGGTCGCATGTTCGAGCAAGGGAATGGCTTCGAAGTATGCCGAGAGGCGCGTGTAAGCGATGGCGGTGAATTGCTGGGCAACCGCGAGCGCGCTCTTTTCCTGCGGAGAGGTTGCGGCGCGCGCGACTTGAAATGCGTCAAGAGCATCTTCCAGATATGTCAAAGCTTGGCCGTAACGGTCAGCCTCAATGGCAATTTTACCGAGCAATGTTTCCACCAGCAAGCGCGCCAGAGGCTGATTTTGCTGCTGGAGGATTGCTGCGGCTTGTTCCGCCCAGGCGAGTGCAGCGTCATAATTGCTGCGCGCCTGTTCGATTTTGGCAAGCTCGAATTGCGAGGATGCCAGCGCCATCGGATTGTTTGCCGGTTCGAGCAATGCCAGGTTTTTTTTCTCGGCTTCGGCGGCGGCTTCATAATCTTTCAGCTCCTGCCGCCAAATGGAAAGATTGCGATAGCTTCGCGAGGCTTGCCTGATGTCGTTTGCGGCCAGGGCCTGCTGCAAAATTTTTTCTTCGATTTCGCATGCGACTGCAAAATTGTTGCCTTCCACCGCGCTAACTTTAATTCTTTCCTCAATGAGTTTGACATAATCTTGCCGGCCGAGCTGTTGCGCCATCGTGAGCGCCGATTGATAATAACGAATTGCGTCGCGGTATTGGCCTTCTTCGCGTGATCTCGTCCCTTTGGCGACGGTGAGATCAAATCGAGCAGTCGCGAACTGCACTTTTTCCGCATCCGTCATGCCCATGTATCCTGTCAACTCAAAGGCGGCCCATGCGGAAGATTGCGGAAAGCGCTCGCGGACATGCGCTTGCGCTGCGCTCAGCGCGTCAAGGGCGGGTTGATCCTTGAAATTTTTATAAAACGCCTCACAAAATGCCGTGCGCTCTTCAGGCGTGATACGCCATTGGGTGTGAATGATCGAAGGCGTACCGGAGTAAATCAGGCTGCGCTGCAAGGCAATCAGCTCTTCACCGGTTTGTTCGGCGTTGTAAGCAAATGCCGTATTGGGTAGCACGACGGCGCTCGCCGTCAAATCCAACTCGAACAAACGATATAGGGGAAACCAGGCGGTTTCCAGCGGCGCGTCTCCGCCTTTTTTGAGTTGCAAGCGAAAGCTGGACGACAACGGATTTTCGGGTTGCGCCAGAAGTTGATGATCGATCTGTACGATGCCGGCTGCCGCAAGTTGTTGGCGCGTTACGCCTGAACGCCAATCCTCGCCTTGCATCACTTGCATTGGCTGCGGTGTGGGAAATTGCGCTGCGCGTTCCTGCTCCGGTTGCGCGGCATCCTGCAGCATCAACAGGTTTTGCGTGTTTAAGTTTTTGTTGCGCTCGGCAAAGGTTAGCGCGGCCAGGCTCGGCGTTTTGGTAAAGCCGAACAAATCGATGGCATATTCGCCTTGATAGCGCAAAGCGCCAAACGGCAAATAATGCAAACAATCATCCGGTACGATGATCAGCCGCGCATAGGAGTCCAACTCAGGTATCGCGCCAAGTAATAATTCGCCCAGTTCCGCCGCTAATGCTGCGCTTTCGATCTGCGGGTCGATCAGGCTGTTGCGAAATTGCATGATGCGCTCGCGCAACTGCCGGCGCGAAATGGCCAGGCGCGTTGCAACAATTTCTTCGGCGGTGATGCGCCAGACCACGGTTTCACGCTCACCGACAAAGTAGCAAAGCGCGGCGCTGTTTTCATCAAGCAGGGCTTGCACCGCGGGCAAATCAACCGGCGGCACGCTGAAGAAGCTTGCGAGTTGCGGATCTTCTTCGAGCGCGTCGGCGACGATTTGCCGATACTGACTCTCTGCGTTTGCCAATTCGGCGCGTACACGCGTCAATTCTTTCGGGCGTTGCGGCTCTTCCAATTCGAGTTTGCGTAGCTCGCTGCGCGCTTTGCTGATTTTGTCTTGGAAGAATGTCACCTCGCCGCCGCCGCCGCCCCAGAGCATGCGATGCGATTCCAGTTTGGGCAGGAGATAGCGTGTGGCGCTGAGATTCGCAAACAATATTGCACGCCGCCGTTCGCTCAACGCTAGCGCTTCATCGCGAGCTCCCTGTTCGGTTAGCAAGATGATGGCGTTTTCATAAAGTTCTCGCTGTTCCTGTCTTTCCGAAAGGCGTTGCTCGATGCCGGCGGGCTCGATCGGCAACCCTTCCAAAATTGCAATCGCGCTGGCATACCACTGCCACGCAGTTTTTTGCGCCAACGGATGTTCTGCCGGCAGACGCCACATTTGCGCGAGGGCGCCGAGGGCATGCTCCACCCGCCACGTCAGTTCCGCTAAATTTCTTTGAATGCTGATCTCATGCGCGATTTGCAAATGCTCGAGCGCCGGGGAATAGTCGTGTGCCAGCATAAACAAGCTGGCGAGGTTGCGCCGCACGATCACTTCTTCCACGAACAATCTTTTGCTGATTGCCAGCGTCAAGGAGGTATCAAGCGCAGCCCGTGCTTGTGAAAGATTTTGCAAGGCTTGTAAAGTTGTATGCAAGTTTTGATTGAGCGCAGGCATCTCCTTGCCGTTGCTGGCAGCAGTCTGTCGTGCCGGCGAAGCCTCGGAAAAATGGCGCAGCGCAACATTATAATAAAGCGCGCCCAGAAGATTGAACACGGCCAGCTTTTGTCTTGGCTCGCTCACCGCAATTTCTTCAATATCGGCGCGGGTGTTCTGCACCAATCGCTCAATCACCAATTTTAACGAATCAGCCTGGCGCGGCGAGGGTTGCGGCAGCACGGCGATAGCGCCCATGTTGATCAAGTTGGCCACCTTGCCCGGCGCAATATTGTTGCGCTGGCAAACCTCGTACGAGCGTTCGAAATAAGCGTAGGCTGTGCCGAACTGATGATGGCTGTACCAGAGATTGCCGAGCTTGTTGAGCGCAATAGCCTCGGCGATATGATCTTTGCGTTTTCGCGCATTTTCAACTTTCCTTTCATAAGTCGTGACGGCCTCGCTCAACTCTTTCCGTGCTTCATGACTTTCTCCGATAATGCTGAAAATCAGCGCTTGTTCCTGATCATAGGTCAAGCCTTCACCGCTGGATTCGCCGAACTGATCCGCGGTTTGCCAGAAAATTGGCAAGCCCAGGAGTTTGATTTCAAATTTGCTTTTCTTGGGCCTGGGAAAGCCGCTGTCACCGCGCTTCACAAGCAACTTAAAAGAGCTATCGCTCTTTTGAATGGCCTCCTCCGTTTCCTCGTTTTTTTGAAAATTGTGCGCGAGATTGCGCAGAACGATGGCCTGGTTTTGCTCGCGCGATTCACGCCTGCCTGCCGCCAACACCGCGCTATAATATTCATTCGAAGATTCATAGTCGCCGAGGCCCTCATACAATAAAGCCAGGCGATTGAGATTGCGCAGCTCACCGTCGGCATCGCGCAAACTTTGACACAAACGCACGGCTTCTTGCAGCAGCGGCGCGGCCTCGAGAGATTTGCCGCTGGCCCACGCGCATTGCCCGGCGCGTTCGTAAATGATCGCCTTTTGTTCGAGATTCGTGAAGGAACTGTCGTATTTGAATTTGATCAAATAATAGTGATAGGCATTCGCATAAACGAACTCGCCGAGATTGTAGTAATTGTTGGCGAGATTGAGCGCCAGATTCGCCTCCGTCAACGGCGCAACGCGTTCGTCGTTTATCGCAATTCCCATGGTCAACACGTCAATGGCTTTTTCATACCAGCGTTCCGGAAGCCTGGGTTTTTGCAGAGTGATCGCGCGAAGAAAATTATCGAGCAGGCGGGGCGTGGCCAGGGCGATTTTTTCAAAAAAACCTTTCGTGCGCTCGCGTTCTTTTTGCTCGAGTTTTTCAATGGCCTCGTAATTGAAACCGAGCGTAAGATAGGCCGGCACCAGCCGGTAGTTGATCGCCAGGCTGCGCTCGATCAGCGCGCATGATTGCCGCAATAGATTGATGTCC
>SZPB01000112.1:17073-25102 GCA_030263535.1 Cytophagia bacterium CHB2 | reverse complement strand
AACTCGGCATCGGCCGCGCGACGATTTACCGCAAGGCCAAGAAGTACGGCTTGCCGATGGTGAAGTGATTTTTTTAAACAATCTTGTTGTGTTTTTTCTGATCGGGGATTCCCACGAACACCTCTTTCCGTATTTGTGGCCTTTGAGAACATGCCGGTTATGCCACCGAAAGCGACGACACGTTCAAAAAACTGCGACACACCCCAAATCCCCTAACGGCCGCCATCGGTACCCGCACATCTCACGACGAAAAGATATTCATGGAGGCAAGCCGTCTGTCCGTGATATGAATCTTTCGGTTCGCGCAATTGTCATCTATGTTCTTCGCCTTGGCATGACAGCGGAAGAATTGGCACAAAGCTTTCCAGGCTTGACTCTGTCTCAAATTCACAGCGCCCTTTCGTATTATTATGATCACAAGCAACAGATCGATAAAGAGATTGAACAAAATACTGAGGAATATTGGGAGAAAAAGACGTGGGGAGAGACCCGGTGCAAGTGAGGCTCAATCTGGACACCAATATCATTGACATGATCAATCGTGTCGAGTGGCTGCATCGCTATAAATGAAGGCCAACTGACATTTCGGGGTCGAGTCTTTTTTATCCCTCCTCACTTGCATCATAAACACCAGCGCCGCCAATCCCACCGGCAACGTGAACGTCAACATGCGCCACGCGGTTGACAATACCCCAACAAAATTCTCCGGCAGCAAGGCGCGATAAAAGAGCACGAATCCGAATTCGGCGCCGCCCACCGCGCCCGGCGAGGGCATAAAATTCATCAACATAAACAGCAGCCATTGCGATATGATCACAGACATCGCGTCGAGCTGTTGGCGCAAGCCTTCTAACAAAATCACCAGCAAGCTGCAGCGGCAAACCCAATGCACACCCGCCAATCCTACTGTGACGGCGAACCGCCAGCCGCCTTTTGCCGCCACCATCCGCAGGGTGTCAAAACCGAGCTTCGCCTGCCGGCGCACGCCTCTCCAAAAATTTCTGAGCCTGGTTTTGTGCGCTTCATTCATAAAGCGCCACATCAGTTGTCCCGCCAGCGCCATTCCAATCAGCGGCAAAACGACGTAGGAGAAAACCTCTTCTCCCCGTAATGTTCCTGCGGGAAGCTTGTTCCAAATTTCAATGAACACCCCGCGCGCCGCCGGTGAAAACCAAAATACCACCGGAATGCTGATCAAAAAGAAAGCATATTCTTCCAGCGTTCCCAAAATCATCAACGAGGCGGCTGGGCCGGCAGGAACGCCGCGCTTGATCAACCAGCCAAATTTAAAATAACCGCCGCCCACGGCCGTTGGCGTCACCGCCGCAACGGCGTCGGCCGCAAGTATGATGCGAAACAACTCGTTGAATCGGACGGGATGTTTCAAAAAAGTCATCCACACCGAAAGCCGGATGGTGCTGGTGAACCACGGCAGCAGAGCCATGGCCAACAAAAGCAGCGCGTAGTGCAGCGGGAAATGTCGCAGGGCCTCAAAAGCTTGCTGATCAATCGTGCAGGCGGAGTAAATTGCCGTGATCAGCAAGCCGAGACTCAAAACCAAAATCAAACGCATGAAAAAAAGAGAACGGAGGTAAGCGAGAGAGCCAAAATCGTTTATGCCGTGGCCAATTGCGGCAGCGCAACGGTAATGTCCGTGTTTCGGCGACGAGGCGAGGCGTTCACCTCGTGGAGAACCGGTGCGCTAGCGTCAAACCGGGGCGCAGTTTTGGCCATGTTCGTTGCCGGAGAAGAATTGTTGGACAATTTGTGATAACAAACGCGCAGTTGTTGCGCCAAAGCTTTGGCATCTGCGCCGGCCACGCGGCGTTGCACTTTTTTCAGGCCGAGACGGTTCAGCTCGTACAACTCTTGAGGGGAAGACGCAAAAACCGTCTGGCAAGCGCCATAGAACCAGCACAGATAATCCGCATCCAGGCGATCATTCTCCTCGGGAGAGTAGGAAGCCACGAGCGGCAAGCGATGCGCACGCGCATAACTCATTCCCAACAAGCTGACCAGCGAAGTATCAGCCAGATGAATAATGTCCGGGCGGAATTTGCCAAGCACGCTGGAAAGATCGTCACGAACGGCTTGCGCCTCCTCTTGCGCGGGATAAAAGGCGGAAGAGATTGTGCGCACACGCATGATTTGTTCCGCATTTGCCGCTTCAGGTGAGACGGTATTCGTGAAATACCGCAGATGGAAATTGAAGTTTTGCAGGTGGGGAAACACGTGTACAAACAGATTGGCATACGCCTTTGACTGTGCCGAAGCGCTCTCGGCAAAAAATGCTACCCGCATGTTAAGCATCCTTTCTTAAAGTGTCGCAGAGTTGTTATACTCTGAGGTAATCCTCACAATCCTTTGTGAGCGATATAACCATGTCATTGTCAAGCCACGGAAAAATTGTATCAGCCATTTGCTAGCGCACAACCTCATGCAAAATTCAAACCACTTGCTGGCAGAAAATGAACGAATCTGGGCGGATTCAAATTGCTTCTTTCGATCAATGTTTATAGGGCTTCGGAGAGCATAAACAAGTTTGATGATCATTGTGATCGCTTCAACCCGGCTAGTTTTTATCATCAAGATTGCGCGGAATTACGAGAGCGTAAGCCGAAGACGTAATCAAGGTTCTGCTTGCTTTTGGAAGATCGAAGGCCTTTATTGTGCAACTTTTATTCGACACCTCAATCGGAGAAAGACATGAAATGGAAATTCCGCCTCAGCAGCCGAATGTTTTATGGCGCCCTCGATGTCGTTGAGCGCGTCGGAAATCTGCTACCGCATCCCACGAGTTTATTCGCGCTTTTTGCCTTTGGCGTGATCATCGTCTCTGCCATTGCCGCGGCGTTTGGCTTGTCTGCGATTCATCCCGGCACGGGCCAAACGATTGAAGCCGTCAGCTTGCTCAGCGGCGAGGGTTTGCGGCGCATCATGACGGAAATGGTGCGCAACTTCACCAACTTTGCGCCGTTGGGAACCGTGTTGGTGGCGTTGCTCGGTATCGGCGTCGCCGAAGGCACGGGCTTGCTGGGCGCAGCGATTCGCTTGCTCGTGCTCTCAGCGCCGCCGCGGTTATTGACCATGGTAATTGTCTTCGCCGGCGTAATGTCGAATGCGGCTTCGGAAATCGGCTATGTTTTGCTGGTGCCGTTGGGCGCGGTTATTTTCCTGGCCGTCGGGCGGCATCCTCTGGCGGGTTTGGCAGCCGCGTTTGCCGGCGTTTCCGGCGGTTACAGCGCCAATCTGTTGTTGGGAACGGTCGATCCTTTGCTCTCCGGTTTATCACAAGAGGCGGCGCGCATCATCGATCCGAGCTACATCGTGAATCCCGCCTGCAACTACTATTTCATGGTGGCTTCGACCTTCGTTCTCACCGCAGCCGGCACCTGGGTTTCGGAAAAAATCGTGGAGCCGCGTTTGGGAAAATACGAGGGCGCGGAGAAAGCCTTGGATTTGCAGCCGCTTTCGGCGGCAGAAAAACGCGGGCTGGCGTATGCGTTGGTGGCATCACTCCTCATTATCGGATTTTTGTTGTGGGCGGTGGTGCCGACTGACGGCATTCTGCGCGATCCGAAGAATACGGATTTTCTGCATTCGCCCTTTCTTTCCGGCATTGTGGCGATTGTGTTTCTGGCTTCGGCAATCGTGGGCATTGCCTACGGCTTGGGCGCCGGCACGGTGCGCAAAGACGCTGACATCGTAAACGCGATGGGCAAAGCCATGGGCACGCTCGCGTCGTATATCACGCTGGTATTTTTTGCGGCGCAGTTCGTGGCGTATTTTTCCTGGACGAATCTCGGGTTGATCATCGCAGTGCATGGCGCGGAGTTTCTCAAAGCCATCGGCTTTCACGGCATTCCGTTGCTGTTGAGTTTTGTGCTGCTCTCGACCGGCATCAACATGTTCATGGGCAGCGCCTCGGCCAAGTGGGCAATCATGGCGCCGGTGTTCGTGCCCATGTTCATGCTGCTCGGCTATACACCAGAACTGACGCAGGTGACCTACCGCATCGGCGATTCCTGCACCAACATCATCTCGCCGATGATGTCATACTTTGCATTGATTGTCGCATTCGTGCAGCGCTACAGCAAAGAGGCGGGCATTGGCACGGTGATCGCAACGATGGTTCCGTACACCGTGGCTTTCTTGATTGTGTGGTCAGCGATGTTGGCAATTTGGGTATTGCTCGATATACCGGTGGGACCCGGAGCAGGATTGTATTTGGCGAAGTGAAGCGCTCAATTATCCAAAATTTGCTCTTTGATCATTGCCGTGATCTGCGTCGCCACTTCCAGCGCGCGCAGGCCGTCTTCGCCGGTCACGGGCGGCGGCTCGGCCTGCTGTATCGCATGCACAAAGCTTTCCAATTCCATGCGCAAGGCATTGCCTTCGGGCGCGTCCATTTTTTCATAAACGATGTGGCGCGGCCGCGCGCCTTGATCGAGCTTGCCGAGCAGCAGTGGGAAAGCCATGCCGCGCGCGGATTCGTCCGGCGCCGTTAGCCGAAAAATCTCGCTGAAGCCTTGCAGAAAATCAATCGAGATATAGGCATCGCGCTGAAACAGGCGCATTTTCCGCATTTTCTTTTGTGAAATGCGGCTTGCCGTAACGTTGGCAACGCAGCCATTGGCGAATTGCAGCCGCGCATTGGCAATATCCGGTTCGTGCGAAACCACGGCCACGCCATTGGCATCAACGCGCACCAACGGGCTTTTGACGAGATGCAAAATGATGTCAATATCGTGAATCATCAAATCGAGCACAACGGCGACGTCGGTGCCGCGCGGATCGAATGAGGCCATGCGATGCGACTCGATGAAGCGCGGGCTTAGCGGAAATGCTGCAAGCGCGCGCAGCGCCGCATTAAAACGCTCAATGTGCCCCACTTGCAAAACGAGTTGTCTGTCGTGGGCAAGATTGATTAACTCGCGCGCCTCGGCGATTGCCGCCGTAATCGGTTTTTCAATAAAGACGTGCTTGCCGGCGGCCAATGCCGCCCTGGCGGTTTGATGATGGTGAGTCGTTGGCACGGCGATTGTGACAGCATCGCATGCTTGTAATAATTCTTCCAACGAAGAAAAATAACGAATGCCATGCTGCTCCGCGACGCTTTGGGCGCGCGCAAGATCCGTGTCAAAGATGCCGGAGAAAGCGATGCCAGAAATTTCTCGCAACCGCGCAGCGTGCAATGCGCCCAAGCGGCCAACGCCGGCAACACCAAGGCGAATAAGATTCATAATCGTTCCTTATCTGATTTCAAATTGAATGTAGCGCAATTTGAGTTTGACCACAAATTGATTTTTGCCAGAGTGAACCGCCGTTCCCTCGCATCGGCCGGGGACACGATTGTTACAGCGCTGTTATAAGCGGCGTAAAAGCCTTGCATTTTTGCAGGCGCGTGGGTATTATCCACATAATTTTTTGACGTTCAATCTCTTTGGGCCACCGTTAGAGTCAACATCATGAAGAGAGCTTTCATTTTTTTGTTTATCCTCGCGCTTACCAGTTGCCGTAACAATCATAAAGAAATCGCCGCCATTATTCGCCTCGAAAATCGCCGCGCGCCCGCGAAAGAGCTGGCAAAATTCGCCATCCATCCCAAAGACGACATTAAAAAGCGCGCGGCCATTGCGCTAGGCCGCTCGCAAGATCCCGATGCCGCGCCCACGCTCGTCGATCTGCTGCGCTCCGGCAGCCCGGCTGTGCGCGTTGAGGCTGCGTTTGCGTTGGGACAACTCGCGCAGCCCAATACTGCCGGGGTGTTGCTGCAATTTCTCTCCGATGAAAAGGATCTGGAAGTTCGCCTGCATTTGATCGAAGCCCTGGGCAAAGTGGCGAGCGACTCCTCCCTCAATAAAATTGATTCCACCCTTATTGCATTGATGTTGGATGACATACCGATTATTCGCGCGGAAGCGGCGCTCACCGTTGGGCGGCTGGCGCATCGCCGTTTCTCGCGGCCCTCGTGGAGCGCCAAATTAACAGAGTTGTTGCAAGACGATAACGAAGAAGTGCGTTGGCGCTCGGCCTATGCTCTTTTTCGCCTCGCGGATGCAGCCACGGCGCCTGCCCTGGAAAAGGCGTTGCGCGATCGCAGCCCGCGCGTGCAGATGCAAGCCGCACGCGCCCTGGGCATGTTGAATGATCGCAAAGCCGTTCCGGCGTTGCGCCAGCTTGCCGGCTCAGATCCGGATTGGCGCGTACGCGTCAACGCCACCTCTGCTCTCGGCAATTTGATCACACCGGACGATTTAGCCGCGCCCAGTCTCTTGCCGGTGAAGGACGACAACATGCACGTTCGCCTGGCAGCGCTGCGCGCGATCGGCATGGCCTATGAGCAGGCAGCCCAAAATCCGGCGCCGGATCCAACGCCTTCAGCTACGATTGATTTTTTAATTGCACATTTGGGAACGGCGCATGCCAATGGGAATGTAGCATCCCCCTGGCAAGAACAAGTCGCGGCTGCCGTGGCGCTGGCGCAAGCATTGGGCAAGGAAGCGTTGCAACATTTGACGCCGCTTGCGGCTCACGCCAACAATCACGTTCGCGCCGGCATCGCGCAAGCTGCGGGCGAAACCCGGTCAGCAGAGGCATTTCCAATTTTAGAAAAACTGGCTGCCGACGAGGCCTCGCTGGTGCGCATAGCGGCGCTTGAAGCGTTGCCGAAAATTCCTGCGCAAAAACAGGCAATGCCGATATATCTAAATACTCTCGCCAGCGGCGATCAAGTTTTGACGGCGGTGGCCGCGCAAAATTTGGCGGCGGATACCAGCGGCCGGCAAGAGCATGCGGCGGCAATCATCGAAGCCTATCAACGCCTGCCGCAGCCGGTCGATATTGAAGCGGCACAAATGATCTTCAGCGCGCTGGCGGATTGCCGCAACCCCGCGGCGCAACCCTTGCTGGAAAAAGCGTTGTCCGTGACCGATAAACCGTTTGCCGCTGCTGCTGCTGCTGCGCTCAAGAAACTTACCGGGCAGGATTATAGCGACAAACTTCCCAGTGAGACGTTGCCCCAGGCTGATTTTCAATACAAGGAGATTGCCAAGCTGCGCAACGCTTCGGCGGTGGTGGAAACCGATGCCGGCGAGTTTGAACTGCAGTTTTTTCCGGAAGAAGCGCCGCTGGTATCGCTAAACTTCGTGCGCCTGGCCGAACGCAAATTCTTTGACGGCTTGCTCGTTCATCGTGTCGTGCCGAATTTCGTGATGCAAACCGGCGATCCGCGCGGCGACATGTGGGGCTCGCCCGGTTATTCCGTGCGCTCGGAATTCAGCCGCCTGCGCTACACGCGCGGCATGGTCGGCATGGCGAGCGTCGGGCCGGACACGGAAGGTTCACAGTGGTTTATTACGCATTCCGATCAGCCGCATCTCGACGGGCGCTATACCATTTTTGCGCGCGTGCGCAAAGGCATGGAAGTCGTGGACGTGCTGCACGTCGGAAATCGCATCAAACGAATAACGATTCATTATTAAGGACGCTTTCATGAAAGGATTTTGGGGCCGGGCGGCGCTGCTCGCGTTTGCCGGCCTTTTTACGTGGGCGTGTGATTCAGAGCCGGTACAGGAGTCCACGTCAGAGGCATATGCCCTCCGTTTCGACGCCTCCCAATCCGATTCAACTGCAATCCGTATAGCCGAACAAGCCATGCAAGCGCTCGGCGGCCCGGAAGCGTTTGCAACAATCAACTATTTTTCATTTCGCTACGTCGTGCAGAGCGACACCGGAAAAATCGTGGATTGGCGGCACGATTGGGATCGCGCCGCCCACCGCTATCGCCTAGAAGGCAGCTTGGGCAACGATCATCTCCTGGCTTACTTCAATCTCAATTCACAGCAGGACGGCAAGGTGTTCGTAAACGGCAAGCCTGCCGGCGTCGATGAAACGCACAGCCTGCTCGGCATGGCGTACACCCGCTTCATCAACGATACCTACTGGCTGTTCATGCCCTTCAAGCTAAAAGATCCGGGAGCAAAATTGGAATATCAAGGTGTGAGGGAAAGCGAAGGCGCAAGATATG
>SZPB01000112.1:0-17062 GCA_030263535.1 Cytophagia bacterium CHB2 | reverse complement strand
GGCCTCACGCCCGATAATGTGTATCATATTTTTGTCGATCCCGCCTCGCATTTGATCAAACGCTGGGAATATTTTTCAACTAGCGGCGCAGCGCCGATTGCAGCCGAATGGAACAACTGGCAAAACTTCGGAAACATCAAATTGGCGACGGAGAGAGTTCTGGCCGGCAGGAATCGCAAAATCGTTTTTACCGATATTATCGCAGCCGCACAAGTTGACAGCAGCGTTTTCGCTTCTCCAGCACAAATCAGCGCCGGATCGCATTAAAATTTCCCGCTCGCACTCGCGCCCGCATGTTCAAGCCGTGACAACGCGCGCGAGTGCACGCCTCCTGTCCTTCGCGCTTCATGCCTGAACCGCGCGATAAATGTCCAGCAACACCCCTTCCGACCATTCTTTCTCCTTGAGAATATCATGCTGATCCGTCTCGATCACCAACACACGATGATTGGCCGCCGCGCGTTTTGCCCAATGATCATAAGCAATATTCAACTGCGCTAAATATTCCTTATCGATATTTTGCTCATAGTCACGGCCGCGGCGGCGTATGCGGCTGATCAAGGTCCAAATTGAGGCCCGCAAATAGACAAAGACTGCGGGCGGCTGCAGCGCTTGCGAGATCGAACGGTACAAATCGAGATAACACGCAAAATCGCGCTCCAGCATCAAGCCGCGATCAAATAGATTTTGCGCAAAAATTTCGGCGTCTTCATAAATCGTGCGATCTTGCACGCAGATGGTGTTGTTGCTCGCCTGAATGCGCAGATGATCTTTGAGGCGTTCCTTCAAAAAGAAAAGCTGTGAATGAAAAGCCCAGCGGCTCATGTCTTTATAAAAATCGGCGAGATAGGGATTGTGCACCTCTTTCTCGAAGAACACCGTCCAGCCAAAGCGTTCCGCCAGCAGGCGCGTCAACGTGGTTTTGCCCACGCCGATATTGCCGGCAATTGCCACAAAAGCATTGCGTTTTGATTCAGGGTTTTGCATAAAATGTGACGTTCGTGAGCACGACGTGGGCGAGATGCTCCATGCCGCCCACGGCTTGACGAGTCGCATTATAAGGAATTCATGCCAAAACGCAAGCGCTTTGTGCAAACCTTTTTCACGCGGCATTGTCTATTTCATCAAGCTATGACAGAGACCGAAGAAAGACTCATTCGACGCGCACAGCAGGGCAACCTCGCGGCGTTCGAGCAGCTCGTGGCGTTGCACGATCGCCAGGTGTTGAAGCTCGCTTTTCATCTCTTGAGCCGGCGGGAAGACGCTGAAGACGTCTATCAAGAAATCTTCGTGCTCGTGTTTCGCAAGATCGGCACGTTTCGTTTCGAAAGCGAATTTTCAACCTGGCTGTATCGCATCGTGGTGAACACCTGTATCAATTATCGCAAGAAACGCAGCCGCGAGCGGTTTTATTCGCTGGAATCTCCGCTGGCCGAGGACGAAGAACCCGAAGGGCGTTATCAAATCGCCGCGCCCGAGGTTGACCCGGAACGGGCGGCGATGAATCGCGAGTTGGGCCAGAAAATCTCCGAGGCAATTGCCTCGCTTTCCGAACAACAGCGCGCGGTATTCGTGCTGCGCCATTTTCACGGGCATAAATTGCAGGATATTGCCGCCATTTTATCCTGCGCTGAAGGCACGGTAAAAAACTACCTGTTTCGCGCAACGCAACACATGCAACAAAAATTACGAGCATACCACGAAGGTTCCATATGAGCATACCGGATCACATTCGCCAACTGTTGCTGCTCTACGACAGCAATGAGTTGAGCACAATCGAGCGCCAGCAAGTCGAAGAATGGCTGCGCACGAATCCCGCGGCGCAAGAAGAGCTGGCACTCATTCGCAAGTTGCAGCGCCAATTGCAGGATGCTGAGCAATTTGAGCTGGAGGAGGCCACCCTCAAACGTTTGCGTGCGAATCTTAATGAAGAGTTGCTGCGTGCGGCGCAAGCACCATCGTGGTGGCTGAATGGGCGTGAATTTTTTGGCGCCCAACGCCGTTGGGCCTGGCAGCTCGGCTTCGCAACGGCGATGTTGATTTTCGGTATCTTGATTGGACGCCAGTTTTTTTCGCCTCCGCGGATGATAGCGGAGCAATCGCCGGTGCCTTCGAATTGGCTGATGCCGGCAGAACCGTTCGTCACGGCAACCTCGTCGATCACACCGCAATTGGCCAATGTGCATCGCATTAACCTTGATCCGGTTTCCGGCCAGATCGAAATCGAATTCAGCACGGTGAACAATGTTTCTCTGCGCGGCACCATGTCTGATCCGGCGATTCGTCAGGTGTTGGCGCACACCATGCGCGGACAGGAACAAACCGGCTTGCGCCTGAAAGCGGTGAAAGCCGTCAATCAAACACGCGGCGCGGCAATGGCGCTGGCCCAGGATGACGATCTTACGGAAGCGTTGCTTTATGTTTTGGCGCACGACGCCAACGACGGCGTGCGTCTGAAAGCGGTGGCTGCCCTCAAAAACTTCGCATTAACGCCGAACATTAAAAGCGCGTTGATTCAAGCGTTATTGCGCGATGCCAATCCCGCAGTACGCATCGAGGCGCTGGCCGCGCTCAATCGCGTTCCGCTTGATCATCAAGAGGCCTCGGCCTTTGAGGCGGCGGCGGCCAGCGATTCAAATACGTATATTCGTTTGGAGGCAAAGCGGCTACTGCAAAACATGCAATCCGATTCATTGTAATTCGTTTTCCAGTTATCCAGATCCTCGTCCGGTGCTCACGCATTTCGGTTGTTCGAATTCGGAGTCAAAGATTTCATATTCTTTTGTTGAAGATTTGCAACACTTGGGCGATGGACTCTGACAGTTGAACCGTTAACACATCTCTTAACCACGGGAGTTTCATTCATGAAGAGTCGATTATTGATTATCTATGCGTGTTTTGGCTTGGTTATGGCCGGCAATATTTTTGGTCAGGACATTCGCCAAGAAGGCCGGCGCTACGTTGCCGAAATCAAAAAAGAATTCAAAACCGGCGCGCAAGGTTCGCTCGAAATGCGCGAGATTACCGGAGATGTCACCGTCAAAGCTTGGGAACAAAACAAAGTGGAGATTCTTGAGACGGTGAACATGGAAGTCTTCACGATGGAAGAGGCCAAACGCGTGCTGGAGGCTTGTCAAGCTTCGTACTCACAAACCGGCGATATCATTCTGGTTGAAGGCCGTGAACGGCCGCGCCGCTCCAGCGATTCGCATTTTCGTATTTCTGTGCCTTCCCACTTCAACCTGGATATCGGCACCAGCGGCGGCGATCTCGCCATCAGCCAGGTCAAAGGCACAATCAAACTGCGCACCTCCGGCGGCGATGTCGATCTGTTCGAAACCGGCGGGGAAGTGCGCGCCTCGACCTCCGGCGGCGACGTCACCGTGCGCAGCGCTGAGGGACGTGTATCCGTGAAAACCTCCGGCGGAAATTTGGAATTGGAAGGCATCAAGGGCGCGCTTGATGGCCAGACTTCGGGCGGCAACATCACGTTGCGCGGCGCGAACCAAACCGTTGACTTGCGCACCAGCGGCGGCAACATCGAAATTGTTGACGTCACGGGCGCGGTCGTGGCCAAAACCTCAGGCGGCAATGTTGAGGTTGAAAACACCAGCGGCAACGTTGAGGTTAGTACGTCCGGCGGGGACGTTGTTCTGCGCAGCATCAAAGGCGAAATCGAAGCCTCGACGTCCGGCGGCGATGTGCGCGCCACGACGTTATTGGGTCCGGCGAATCTGCGCACCTCCGGCGGCGATATTAATGTGCGTGATCTGATGGCGCGATTGCAGGCCTCGACCTCCGGCGGCACGGTTTCGGTTGAAATGACGTTGGCGGATTTCAGCAAGCCACATGATCTCAGCCTGAGCAGCAGCGGCGGCGAAGTCGAGTTGACTATTCCGGCAAAACTGCCCGCTAAAATCTACGCTGAGATTCGACTGGGAGACGGCTGGAATTGGGGCGAGCGTTATGACATCCAATCTGATTTCCCGCTGCGCATCGAACGCGACGATAAAGGCGAGCGCGCGGGTAGATACATTCGCGGCGAGGGCGAGATTAACGGTGGCGGCAACATTATCAGCTTGCGGACGAGCGGCGGCAACATCGTGATTCGCAAAGGCCGTTAATGTTCAACTCGAGTGGAAGAATTCTTCACCGCAGGATTTTCGCCGGTTGATTCTTCGCGCGGCACAAAAAAATCCCACAAAAGCACGTTCAAAAACGGCCTTTGTGGGATTTCTATTTTGCATGTAACTTGTTTGATTGATATTCTGCTTGTGGATTTTCTGTTACGATGTTATGTTGCGGGCAATGAAAACGGCATGTCCCAATTGACTCTCAAAACGCCGGCACAACTATGAAATCACCCGTTTCCCACATTACGGAGTCGTTCACCGAGTCTGTCATTCGCGAGATGACGCGGCTCACGCTGCTGCACGGCGGCGTCAATCTCTCGCAGGGCTTTCCAGATTTTGGGGCGCCGCACGAAGTCAAAGAAGCGGCAGTCGCGGCCATTCGCGCGGATATCAATCAATATGCCATTACCTGGGGCGCTGCCAAGCTGCGCGAAGCCATTGCCGAAAAAGCGCAGCGCTATAACCACATGCAGGTTGATCCGGCGAAAAACATAACCGTCACTTGCGGCTCGACCGAAGCGATGATCGCGACATTGCTGGCATTAATCAACCCGGGCGATGAAGTCGTTATCTTTGAGCCGTTTTATGAAAATTACGGCCCCGACACGTATCTCTCACACGCCACGCCGCGCTTCGTCAAATTGCGTCCGCCGGACTGGAATTTCGATGAGCGCGAGCTGCGCAACGCTTTCAACCGGCATACCCGCGCGATTATCATCAATACGCCGAACAATCCCACCGGCAAAGTCTTTTCACGGGAGGAATTGCAGATTATTGCCGGTCTCTGCCAGGAATGGGAGGTGTTTGCCATCACCGATGAAATCTACGAACATATTCTGTTTGAAGGCTCAGAGCATATCAGCCTCGCCAGCCTCGAGGGCATGGCCGAGCGCACGGTGACCATCAACGCGATTTCGAAAACCTATAGTCTTACCGGTTGGCGCGTGGGTTGGGCAATTGCGCCGGAAAAGCAAACGAATGCCATTCGCAAAGTGCATGATTTTCTCACCGTTGGTGCAGCCGCGCCGCTGCAAGAGGCGGCCGCGGTGGCGTTGCGTCTCGGCGAGGAGTATTATCGCGAATTGGCTACGAGATATTTGCAGAAACGCAATCGTTTGCTGTCGATATTAACAGCAGCGGGATTTCACTGCTGGACGCCACAGGGCGCGTACTACATCATGACGGACGCCGCGAAGTTGATGCAGCAAACCGGCCACACGAATGACAATGATTTTGCGCGTTGGATGATCAAGGAAATCGGCGTGGCCTCAGTACCAGGTTCGAGCTTTTATCGCAATCCCGAAGATGGCCGCAGCCAAGTTCGCTTTTGTTTTTGTAAGAACGAAGAGACTTTGGCAGAGGCAGAGGCGAGATTTAAAAAAATTTCATAACGCTGGGTGGGTAGTGTTTTACTTTACTATTCATTCTTTTTGCGCGAAAATTTTTCACCAATGCCTCTCGCGCTTTGACATACTTGCCAGTCGAATTAAAACTCTTCTATGATTGTCATCCCCGTTGGGGGCTAGCGCTTTTTGGTAGGTTGGCATATATGCCCCAACGGGGCGAGATGTGAGAGCGAAGGGCAACGCCCTGGGAAACAACGTTTGAGGGAAATTGCAAAGCGCCAACGGCGCGACATAGAACAAATCGAGGGAGAAAAATGTATGTGCCCTGATACCGCCCTTTCAGGGCTAAAGATATCATTATTAAATGACCCAGGGCGTTGCCCTGGGCTATTCTCTTTTTCCCCTTCGGGGAATTTTTTCTCGTGCGAGCATAGCACGTAACCTATTCAACGTGAAGTTTGAAAATGAGCCACTACCGCCCGTCAACGCTTCTTCCCCTGTGTTTTCGTACGATTCGGCGATTTCACCTTGCTGCTGTCCTGCTCCGGTGCGAAATCGTCGTAGAGCAAATAACGCTTGCGCTTTTCACGATACGCTTCCAGTTCTTTATCCCACGAGAGATAAATCTTTGCCGGCGATTCGCCGCGCGCCAACCGTATCCGCACCGAATCCGTTCCCATCGCTTGATCGAAGCTTTTGACACGCGCCGGATTAAAAATATTTTGATTCGGATAAAGCTTGAGCAGTGCGGCTAGAATATATAACTGCGTCAGCATCGGACGAAAAATCTGCGGCGCCGTCAGGTGTATTTGCACGCCGGCGAGCTGCATGTCTTTATGCCCGAAATAATAAGGGCGATAATGCAAGGGGCGGAAAAACACCCCCGGCAGCTTTTGCGCATTCAATTCTGCGGCGAGTTGCGGGCCGTCAATCCAGGTGTGGCCGAGCAGCTCGAACGGCAGCGTGTACCCCACGCCCTCGTTCACCGCGGATAGTTCGCCCATGCAACCGGTCGCGGCAATATGAAAAACCGTTTGCGCGTGCGGCACATGCGGCGAGGTCGGCACCCAGGGCAATCGTGTTTCCTCGAACAGCATGTAACGCCGCCAACCGCGCATCGGCACAACGATCAGATTTGCGCCGAACCGATATTCTTCATTGAAATATTTGGCCAGCTCGCCCGCCGTCAAGCCGTAGATGTAAGGAATCGGATAAAGCCCGATGAACGACTTAAAACGTTCATCTAGAATCGGCCCTTCAATCAACTCGCCGCCAAGCGGATTCGGGCGATCGAGCACGACAAAGGGTATGCCTTGTTTGGCCGCTGCCTGCATCGACAGCGCCATGGTATAAATGTAGGTGTACGCGCGCGAGCCGATGTCTTGAATATCATAAATCAAAATATCGACGTCACGCAGCATTTCCGGGGTGGGCGCGCGATTTTTACCGTAAAGCGAAAACGCCGGAATGCCGGTGCGTGTATCAATTGTATCCGCCACGTATTCGCCGGCAAAAACGTCGCCGCGCACGCCATGCTCCGGGCCGAACAATGCCACCAGCTTGACGTCGGGATGCGAATGAAGCGCATCAATCGTTGACACCAGCTCGGAGGTGACGCCCGTCGGATTGGTGATGAGCCCCACCCGCTTGCCGCGGACGAGATCGATTTGCTCGGTCAACAAAACTTCAATACCGGGCTTGACCTGCGCCTGTGTGAGAATTGGAATGATGATCGCCAGTAAGGTGATTCGCACTCGGGAAACAACATTGATTCTGTTCATTCACGATCCAGGTCTGATGAAATTTTGTGGAGGGATTGCAAGTTGCGGCAGGCCGCGGTTACAATTTCTTGCGATAACGCCAGAAAACGCGTGTGATTTTGGCGCCGGCATAGTGCAGATAAAAACCATATGGCCCCACCCAAGGAATGATGGCGCGGCGATGGCCTTGTGCTTTGATGTCCGCGAGACAACGCCGCAGCAAAACGCCGCCCAGGTTTTTACCGCGATAATCGGGATCCGTTCCCATTGGGCCGAACCAACCGGTGTTGAGATTGTTGCCGTCGTAAGCTGAAAATGCCACAACTTTTTGCTGATGCCAGGCGAGATGCAGCGTGATGGGATAATTCGACAGCGCGCGCTCAACTTCCGGAATCCACGCCGGCCAAAGCCGCTGCAGCAGCGCCATCACGTCGTCGCCGTCCGCCATCATCGCGCGGCGAATGTCGATGCCGTCGTGGCGCAATTTTTCTTCCTCGGCTTTGGTATCGAAACTGCGCGTGACAAGATCGGCTTCCAAATTCGAGGTGTCGCTGAAACGTTCGTACCCCTGCCGTTCGAAAAAGACCACGGTTTCCGTGTAGCGCGGATCGATCCCGGGCGTAAGATAATTGGGATTGCTCTCAAAGACGCGCAGCGCTTGGGCGCCCGCAGCGCGAAGTTTTTGCTCAAGGGTTTGCAACAGTTGCTTGCCTATGCCCCGGCGGCGCACGCTCGGGTCAACCGCCAGCAATTTGACATAACCCAAACCCTCCGCAGAAGCGCGGCGTTTGACGCCCATGATGAAACCCGCGGGGCGGTTTTCCTGCTCAGCCAGCAAAATGAGATTGGGATCATAATCCGGATCATCGAGCACTTTTTCCTCAAAAAGCTCGGGCGTCATTTGATCGAAAGCCGCGCTGCGATTCCAAATGGCAAGGGCGGCTTCAAAATCGGCGGTGCGCAAAGGTCTGATGGTCATAAACATTCGTCCTCGGAAGGTTCGATGCAAGCGCTCATGGAGCCTTTGCAATGGGGGATGCGCCAATCCGCGCCATACGCATGGATTTGATCGCGTTTGAACTCGGCGCGTTCGAGCGTCGTGGTATCGACGATCACGCGTCCGCGCGCATCGACTTCGCATGCCATTAAAAACGCGCGCTCGCGACCGTGATTAAAAATCTTCATCAGCATTTCAATCACATAGTCATAGGTGTGCTCGTCATCATCCAACAAAATGACGTGATACCGCGGAATATGCTGCTCGCGGGGCCGGGCTTGCGTTTTGCGCTTGTGGGTGGGGGCAATGACTTCCATAAAATAAAAAAGCATAATCCCGCGTCGCGGAACTACGCTCCTGACTTGTGTTGAGAGAATAACTCAGCGCTCGCTGCGGCGTTCTTTTTTGCGTGCATTAATTTCGTCACGCAAGCGGGCAGCGTCTTCATAGCGTTCATCTTCGATCGCCTTTTGCATCTCCAGCGTCAAGCGTTCGATGGGATCCGAGGGCGGCGCGTCCTCAGAGCGTTCCGCCTCCTTGTCCGATACCGAAGCTTTTTTCATGACGTCATCCGACACAAAAATCGGGGCTTGCGTGCGCAGCGCCAACGCGATCGCATCGCTCGGCCGCGCATCGACTTCCACGTGCTGGCCGTTGAGTTTCACGCCCACAATGGCGTAATAGGTATTCTCCCGCAAATCATTGATCACGATACGCGAGATGCGCGCTTCGATCGAATCCAGCAAGCTTTTCATCAAATCGTGCGTCAACGGCCGGGGCGGAATGATATTTTCCATTTGCAATGCAATCGCTTGCGCTTCCGAGGATCCGACCACAATGGGAAGCCAACGGCTATGCACATCATCTTTCAAAATGACGACAAAACGATTAGCGGTCGTATCCAGCGTCACACGATCAACTCGTACGGATATTAACATGCGAATAAACCTTCTAAGCCGTGCCTTGAAGTGTTACAAATATGAAACGAAGGTTGAGCAAGGCGTTGAGACCATTTTCAGCGATTCAAAAATGCCGCGCAATAATAGAAAAATAATCGAAAAGTGTCAAGCGAAATAAAGCCCGCTTGAACGCACAGAACGCCGTGCGTGCATGACTGGAGTATAATTATTCGCCTTGCCGCAATCTTGCGCTTGATTTTCTGGCGTTTTTCGCACAATTTGCCGCGGACCCCATAACCGTGAACACGCGGGCATATGACTCAAAACCTCGAAACAATCGAAAATGCGCTCGCCCGGCGCCGGCAATTTTTCGAAACCTGCACGGCATTTCGCATTTGCCATCATGAGTTTGGCCAGGGCTTAACGATCGATTATTATGCCGGCTATGTCTTGCTCATTTATTATGCCAACTTCCCTCGCAAGGATTTGGCCGCTATCGCCGCGCACACAGTGGCAGCGCTTACCGCAGCGGGATTGCCGGTCTACGGCGCGATACAGAGATTCCGCCCCGAAAATCTTTCGCATGCTCGTGAAACGGCTGTTGCGCCGCTGCAATCCGACCTGCTGTTTGGAACATTGCCGCCGCCGCGCTTTGTGATTCGGGAGTATGATCTGCAATTCACCGTATCGTTTCAAGAAGGCCACAACACCGGTTTGTTTTTGGATATCAAGCGCGCGCGGCAAAAAATCAAAATGATCGTCAAACCTGGCGACGAAGTCTTGAACCTTTTTTCATATACTGGGGGATTTTCCATGGCCGCAGCAAAGGCCGGCGCAGGCCGCGTCATTGAAGTTGACAGCAGTCCCAAGTGGCTGAATTGGGCGAAAGAAAATCAGGCATTAAACGGCGTGACCGTCGTGCGCCAACGCCGCGAAGATGCGTTGACGTTTCTGCATAAACAGAAAGACGAGGCGTTTAATTTGATTATTTGCGACCCGCCGACCTATGCCACGCAAAAATCCGGCAGTCGCTTCACGCTCGAGAAAAGTTTTAAAGAAATGCTGCCCGACCTCGCGCGCGTGCTTCGGCCAGCGGGTTACTTGCTCGCCAGTACGAATTTTCGCGGCATTTCACGGGAGAAATTTTTTAGTCTCTTCGCCCGCGAGTTCAACCTGCAAGAAGACGTGCCGATCAGCGCAGATTTTGCGGATGATGATTATCTTAAAATCGGATTGTTCCAAAAGAACCGGTCGCGTGCGTTTTGAAAAACATCCGGCAGCACGCGATCCCGATTCACTCCCACAAAAAAACTATTGCACTTCTATTCTGAAAATTTATAACCCTTAGCCCTGTCATCCCGTAGGGACCTTGTAAAAGCATTAGGCACAGCATCGAACAACTCACAAACCCCTTCGGAGGCCACTCAAATGAATTGCAAGGCCATTTACACGTTGATCACGCATAGCGAAGCCATTTGATAACTTCGGGCAGCGTCGGCCGCTTGCCGTACATCAACACACCGACGCGAAAGATTTTGGCCGAGAGCCAGACGCAACCGATCAACGTCACAATCATCAGCACAATGGACAAAACAATTTCCACCGGCGTCGCGGTTTCCATCGCAATGCGCGTCATCATGGTGATGGGGGCAAAAAACGGAATCAGCGAGAGCACTTTGGTCGCGGGCGCCGTGGGATTATTGATGATATAGATGCTGCAAAAAAAGGCCGCCATGAAAATCATCGTAATCGGCATCGCCATGTGTTGGGCGTCTTGGTCGGAGTTGACCAGCGAGCCGACACCGGCATACAACGTCGCATACAAAAAATATCCCAGCACAAAAAACAACACAAAGTACCCCAGCACCGATAGAGGTATGTGCGTCAGCTCAACGTTAGGCCCGGCGTTGGCGCCCAACATGCCGGCCACCGTGACGCCGTAAAACGATACCAGGCCGGCCACGGTTGCCCAAATCAGGAATTGCGTCAAACCCATCGCGCCGACGCCGAGCAGCTTGCCGGCCATCAGATAAAACGGCTTGACCGAGGAAACCACGGATTCCACTACGCGCGAGGTTTTCTCTTCCAAAACGCTGCGCAAAATGATCGCGCCGTAAAGTATCATCGCCATGTACAAAAAGAAGCACAGAATCCACGCGATGACGATTTTCATTTCGCTTTCCTTTTGTTCTTTGCCCTGGCCGCTGATCTTGAAGGCTTCTAGCCTGACGGGTTTCATCAATTTGCGGATGTTTTCGCCATCCAGGCCGCTGCGCGTGAGACGCTGATCGATGACGGCCTTGGTAATCGCGCTTTCGATTTCATTATTCTTGCGGAAATCGCTGGCGGTTTTGCCGTAAATTTCGGCGTGATTATTCTCGTGAATGCCTTGATCCAGGATGACGTAGTAATCGAGATCGCCGGCATCGACGCGCTCAGCGAGCACTTTCTTGGAGGTTTCGAGATTATTCACCATCTCGATTTTTTCCAGATTAAAAAGACGCGTCCCGTTTTCCGTCTTGGCATCGAGATTGTTTTCCAAACTCGCATACAATTCGCCTGTTTGATCAAGCACGCCAACTTTTTTGATCTCATCAGAAGAAATGGTGGCCAGCCAAATCTGGACGCCGAAGATGCCGACGATAAACAAGGGCATAAGAATCGTGCCGATGATGAAGCCTTTGGTTTTCACGCGCGAGAGAAACTCGCGGCGCATCACGGTGAACATTTTGATGAGGTTGCCCACGCGATCGTGCTGGGCGGTTGAAGTGGATGTCATCACTTGCTCCCTTAATTCGATTTTACCACGGACAGGAAAATTTCATGCAACGACGGCTCGGCCACTTCGAAACGCGTAATCTCCGCGTGCTCCAGCGCGCGATACAAAAACGCCTTGGGCGCGACACCCTTTTGCAAAGTGACTTCGACGTATTGGCCGTAATCGTTATAATGCTCAACCAGCGCTTGATCCTGCAAATAATCGGATTTGCCGGTGTAGGATAAAATTATATTCTTCGGACCGTAGCTTTTTTTAATGCTAGCCAAATTGCCGTCCAGCATTTTTTCGCCGCGATTGATCAAGCAGATCGCGTCGCACAACCGTTCGGCCTCATGCATTTGATGCGTGGAAAAAACGATGGCCGCGCCGCGTTTTTTCTGCTCCAGCATCACGTCTTTCACGAGCTGCACGTTGAGCGGATCGAGGCCCATAAACGGCTCGTCCAAAATCACCAAATCCGGCTCGTGCAGCACGGTGGTCAGAAATTGCAGCTTTTGTTGATTGCCCTTTGACAACTCCTCGACTTTTTTGTCGCGCGCCGGGCCTAAATCGAACCGATCGAGCCAGATATTCACTTTTGCGAGATAGTCCTTCTTGCGCATGCCTTTCAACTCGGCAAAAAAGTGCAGCGCTTCATGCACTTTCATCTTGCGATAAAGGCCGCGTTCTTCGGGCAAATAGCCCACGCGGTCGCGCAGGTACAACGCGTTTGGTTGCCCCAGCAAATGTATCGCCCCTGCGTCCGGCAAAATGATTTCCATGATCATGCGCAGCGTGGTGGTTTTGCCGGCGCCGTTCGGCCCGAGGAAACCATACATCGTTCCGGGCGACACGCTGAAATTCAGGCTCTTCACCGCCTCGACTTTGTCGAAGCTTTTGGAGACGTTTTCAAGTCGTAAAGTTTCCATAGGACGGCTTTCATAGGTTTTTTGGAGGGGTCGTTTTGACGGCCGTTTACGGCCAGTTTGCGCCAGAGTTACGGCTCTCATTGCGCGGCTAATGTAATCATTCGAGATTAGAGTTGCAAATTTATGAGAAGATTTTAGCTTGCACGATTGCATTGACAGGTGAAGCTGTACTTCAATATTAAAACCAAAAAGAAATCACGAACCATCAGGAAACCATCGCGCCTTGTTGCTATGCTTGAAATTCAATTTTGCGAAAATTCTCCGGTAGAATAACCTATGATCTCTCTTCGCCAACCCAATACGCCCTTGCGGCCGGCGTGGGTGGAAATCAATCTCACTCAAATGCGCCGCAATCTTGAACGCTTGCGTTCCGATATGCCGCCGCATTTGAAATGGTGTTCGGTGCTAAAAGATCAAGCTTACGGCCACGGCGCGGTGGAAATTGCCCGGCGGGCTGCCGCTGCCGGTGCGGCTTATCTCGCGGTGGCGACGCTTGACGAAGCGCTTGAATTGCATCAGGCCGGTTTGCAAACGCCAATTTTAATTTTTGGCGAGCGCCCTGAATCGGAGTTGGAGATTTGTCTGGCGCACGGCTTTCACGTTTTTGTGAATGATGCTGCGACAGCGAAGAATCTAAACAGTCTTGCAGCCAAACAAGGCAAGTGCGCCAGCGTGCATGTTGAAATCGACACCGGTTTGAATCGTTACGGCGTGCGTTGGACGAAAGCGTTGCCGGTTGTTGGAGAAGTTTTGCAATTTGCAAATTTGCAGCTTGCCGGCCTCATGACGCATTTCGCCATGTCTGACGAGCTTGATAAAACGTTTGCTCTGGAACAACTCCGGCGCTTCACCGAGGCCGTGCAACAAATTCGCCGCCACACAGTCTTACAGAACAATCTGCCGCCGGTGAACGCGCCGCTGCTGCACACCTGCAACAGCGGCGGCTATCTCGATCTTCCGCAAGCGCATTTCGACATGGTGCGCACGGGAATTTTGCCGCTGGGCGTTTATCCTTCGCAAGTGTGCCGACGCATACCCGGCTTGCAGCCGGTTATGTCAGTCAAGTCGCGCCTGGCGGCGATCAAGCAAATCGAACCCGGCGACACGGTGGGTTATGGCATGCGTTATCGCGCGGAATCACCGCGCACGATTGCCGTTCTCCCGCTCGGCTACGGCGATGGCTTTCCGCGCGTGCGCAATACGGGGTATGTTTTGGTGCACGGCAAACGCGCGCCCATCATCGGCGGCAATGCCATGGACGCGATGATGATCGATGTCTCCGATATTCCTGCCGCGCGAGTTTGGGATGAAGCGGTGATTATGGGCAAACAAGGCGAAGACGAAATTTCCGTGCATGCTCTCGCGGCCTGGGGCGGAACGGTTTCCTACGACCTCATGACGCGCTGGAGCTTGCGGCTGCCGAGGATTTATTTCGAAGAATAAAACTATCGTCATATTCACGTTTAACCAGGAAAGGCAGTTTGAGTAATTATGAAAGCAAAACTTCTAATCGTAAACCTGGCAGCGCTGGTCGCAGCCGCGGGTAGCAGTTTCGCCCAGACCGAACCGGGCAAAAGCTATGTTTCCTCCGACACCGTGCTTGTCATCGCTGAACGCATTGCGCCGTTGCCGGCTTCGAATAGCGCGGCGGCAAAATTTCCGCTGGCGCTGCGTCTAACGCCCGCGAGCGTCGGCGTTGTCACCAATTCCCTCATCGAAAATCAAAACGCCATCGTGCTGGGCGACGCGCTGAACAACGTCAGCGGCGTGAACGTGCAAACCGGTTTTGGCGCGTTCGATTACTTCGTGATTCGCGGCTTTGAATCGCTGACCAGCGGATTGGTGCTTACCGACGGCGCGGCGGAACCCGAAGTCACGTTTTATAATCTTTACAACATCGAACGCGTCGAGGTGTTGAAAGGCCCGGGCGCGTTTTTGTATGGCGGCAATCCGCTTTCTGGCGCGGTTAATCTCGTGCGCAAACAGCCCCACTTCAAAAACTTTTTCCATGCCAGCGGCTCTGCCGGCCATTTCAGCTCGTATCGCGGCACGCTCGATTTCGGCGTGACGAATGCCGAAAAAAACGTGGCCTTCCGCGCCAATGCGCTCTGGCAGGATTCGGAAAATTACCGCGACAACAAAGACAACGAAAATATCAGCATCAATCCTGCGCTCACCTGGCGGCTGAATGGCAAAACCTCCGTGACGGCGAATTTCGAGTATGTCAAAAGCAAATACCAGCCCGATTCCGGCCTGCCGCTGCTCAACAACGAAATTCCCAACGTGCCGCGTACGCAATCGTATCAATCGCCCTTCGACGTTTCCGATCAAACCGTTTTGCGCGGCCGCCTCGATTTCGAAACGCGCGTGAGCGGCAGCTTCACGCTGCGCAACAAATTTTACTACACCGATTTGGATTGGCAATCCGACGGCACGCTGCTGTTCGGCGCTTTTCCGACGCAATTCGGCAATTTCGTTTTCCGTTCGCTCACGGCGCTGGATGATCGCCAAAAACTCACCGGCAATCAATTGGAAGGATTGCTGCGTTTCAACACCGGCGCTGTGCGCCATCAAATCCTGGCCGGCGTCGAGTTAAGCCGCCTCGGCGATGAATTCACCCTGGCGGTTGCGGATTTGCCGGCGTTGAGCCTGGAGTCGCCGCAAGAATCGGCGGCTGCCGTCAATCCTTTTCCCTTTTTGCAAAATGATGCGCGCAGCGTGAATCTGGCGCCGTATCTCGTCGATCAAATCTTTTTTTCGGAAAAATTTCAAACGCTGATCGGCGGCCGATTCGATGTGATCGATTACAAAGACACGCATGCGATTCCGGTACAAGGCCAGCTCTTCAGCATTTCGACTGAGCGCGAGTATAAAAAATTCAGCCCGATGTTGGGATTGATTTTTTCGCCGACACAAAACTTTTCGTTTTACGCCAATGGCGGGCGCGCTTTCGGCCCGCCTTCCACGCAGGTGGTTGAAGATCTCAATGCCGAAGAAAGCCAGCAACTCGAAGCTGGCGTAAAAACCCAATTTTTGAACGGCAGGCTCAACACGGGCTTGGCGGTTTACCAACTCGACAAGAACGATCTCATCATTCCCGACTACAGCGGGCTGCGCTATCTCAGCGGCGAACAACGTTCACGCGGTTTCGAGATCGATGTGACCGCGCAACCCTCGGCAACCTGGCAGGCTTATTTGGCCTATGGTTATAATGATGCCGAATTGACCAGCTTTGTCGAAGACATTCTCGTGCAAACACAAGCCGGGCCGATGCCGCAGCGTGTGGATCGCTCCGGCAATACGCCGGCTTTTGCGCCGCAGCATATCTTGAATGTTTGGGCCACCAAAGCGATCAAAAGCAATCTCGGCTTCGGCGTGGGTGGCCGTTACGTAAGCCCGCAATTCATCGACGAAGACAACGGCTTTGAGATCGACAGCTACTTCACGCTCGACGCGATGGTATATTATCGCCTGGGCAACTGGAGTTGGAGTCTCAACGCTAAAAATGTCACGGACACGAAATATGAAACGCGCGGATACGGCGCCGGGTCGGTTCTGCCGGGCAATCCATTTGCCATTTTCTGCGCCGCGGAATTCCGGCTGTGAGGCGGCAAACTCTACTTGTTTCAAAGCGTTTTCGTTTTTATTATGTCACTTCGCAAGAGTGCGACGTTAACAGCTGAGCAAAAACAACGGGAGAAATCGTGAAAAACAAATCTGTGCGATGGTTGCTGTATGCCGCATGGGTCGTGGTATATCTGCTGCACAACGATCTCTGGAATTGGCATGATCCCAGCCTGGTGTTGGGCTTGCCAGTTGGACTGCTCTATCACATCGGGTTTTGCTTCATGGCAGCGGGCTTGCTCTTTCTGTTGACGCGCTATGCCTGGCCGGATTACCTCGACAGCAAGGCGCCGGAGGGCGCATCATGATCATTGCCATCATCTTCCTCTACCTCGCGATCGTGCTGACGGTCGGCATATTCGGCCACAAGCTTTTTCGCGCCACCGGCGAGGATTATTTCGTCGCCAGCCGCAGCATCGGTCCGTTCGTTTTGTTGATGTCTTTGTTCGGTACGAATATGACGTCGGTGGCAATTCTGGGTGCCTCGGGCGAAGCCTACCACGAAGGCATCGGTGTGTTTGGCCTGCTGGCTTCTGCCTCGGCGTTGGTGATCCCTTCGGTTTTCTTTTTTGTGGGCACGCGCGTGTGGGCGCTCGGCAAGCGCCATCGCTATTTG
>SZPB01000111.1 GCA_030263535.1 Cytophagia bacterium CHB2 | reverse complement strand
TGAACGTTCAAGTCTAGGTAGTGTCGAGAGCGCTGGCCAAGCCATCGTTGAGCGATCGAGCACAGAATTAGAGAAGCGACGGCCAAGCCGTCGCTGAACATCTCATTCCGGGGAGGCAACTATGCAGAAAGGTTGGGCACGGGAAAAGCAACAGGTCTATTTTATCACAAACACAATCGCCGGTTGGAAAAACCTCTTTGTCACGATCCGCGCGATCAGTGTCATTTTCAACAGTTGGAGATTCTTTATTGATAAGCGAAACGCAAGCTTTCTGGCCTATGTCGTCATGCCTTCGCATCTGCACTACATCGTTCAACTTGCGGATACACAATACGGCATTTCCGACATGCAGCGCGATTTCAAACGACATACCGCGCGACAGATTATTGAGGGCTTGCAAGCCGCGAGTGAAAAACCGCCGGCCACAAGCCTGCCGCTCTTCGCCGCTGCCGGCTTTCAGCGGGAATCAGCGGAAGATTTGTTATCGTGCTTTCGAGATGCCGGTCGTGTTGCAGGTCAAACCTATCGTGTGTGGCTGCCGGACGACCGCCCCGAGATGGTTTTCACGCAGAAGTTTTTTGAACAGAAACTCAACTATCTGCATGCCAATCCAGTGGAAAGCAAAATCGTTGCGTCGATGGAAGACTACCCTTACTCCAGCGCTGCGTTTTATGCGAGCGGAAAAGAAGGATTGATTCCGGTCACACCGATGCGATTTGTAGAGTGAGCAGAAATATCTGTCATGGCTTGGCCATAGTATGGCTGTGGGCGATCTGCTTAGGCTTGGCCTTGCTCATTTTATACTGTAAAGTTGAAAGCGATGGCCAAGCCATCGCTGAGCTATCGCGCATCGAATCAGAGAAGCGACGGCCAAGCCGTCGCTTAACCTATTGGACAAGTCATAAACAATGCCTACTTCTCCGCATGTCCTGCTATTGGGCGTGGGTGCCTTTGCACATGCCGTGATGCGCATTCTGCGCGAAAACGGGGCGCGCGTGAGCTGCTATTTGACGCGCAGCTACGGCCACTACGGCCCTTCTCTCGAAGGCGAAGTTTATCCTGCCTCTTATTTTCCCAGTCCGGTGCGTTTCGTGCGTGATAAAAAAGTCGATCTGTTGATTCCCATGTCCATTGACTGGGTTTTGCAGCCGTGGTCGGAAGAATTGCTTTCGCTGAATCTCCCCATCTTTTCGCCCTTCGGCGAAGCCATGCGCCTGGAGCGCGAGCGCGACTGGGGCCGCCGATTATGCGAACAATACGGCATCGCCTTCCCCAAAGCCTATGTCGCGCGCAACCGCCTGGAAGCCGAAGCCGTTTTGAAAAATGATCCACGGCCTTATGTTATCAAAAACCCGCTGTGCTCGCCGACCAGCCCGATTCACACGATTGTCTGTGAAACCGTGGAAGACACGCATCACTGGCTCGAACGCCTGGACTACGCTGAAGGTGTCTTCTTGCAAGAGTACATGGGACGCGCGGAAGCCGGACACATTGCCGTGGTGAGCAACGGCGAGATCTACTCGCTGGCCACCAATCAAGAGTACAAACGCGCCTTTGACGGCAACATGGGAATCGTGGCCGGCGCACCGCTGGGCGGATTGGTGGAAAAAGATCCGCAAGATAAATACGGCCTCGCGCGCGAGTTGCTGCATCCTCTACTGCCCTGGTTGCGTGAAACCAAATTTCATGGCCCGGTGCAGGTCACTGCTGCCAAGCACGAGGGCCGCTGGCATGTGTTGGAATACAACGTGCGCATGGGCGTCACCTCGACGCAGATGATTCTGCGCCTGCTCAAAAATCCTTTTGAAGTGATTTATCAGGCCGCGCGCGATGAAAAACTTGAACCGCAGTTTCATGATGATCTGCAATTCGGCTGCAGCCTGACCCTTGCCGGTTATGGTTATCCTTTCATCAGCATTCAAGGTCCGCGTTTGCCGGTGCGGTTGCTCGGCGAACCAACTTGTGACATTTGGTGGAATGAAGTTGCGGAAGATGCCACCGGCGGGCTGGTGATGACCGGCCATCGCATCGCTGACGTTGTCGCGCTTTCGAACTCGCTGGAAAGCGCTATCAAGCGTGCTTATGAAAATATACGCATGATCAAATGCCTCAGCAGCTACTATCGCACTGATGTCGGCATGAGTTTATGGCCGCCTGGAAAGGAGTGACATTCATGTTTCGTTTCGCTCGCGGAGTTCTGATTTTTGCGGGAGTATTGTTGTTCACGAACCTATCCCTGAGTCAAAACCTGGCCTCTTTTCATTTGCAATCCGAGGGCACTTCCCCTGCGGGTTCTCCTCGTGCTGCGCGTTTCGGCGAATCGGTTGTCTGGCGCGGCACCGAAAGCCTGGTCTGGCAAGATCAACAAGGCAACAAACGCCTGGCACTCAATGGTCAATTTCTGCAACACGCCATTAGCACAAACGGCGAGGTGATTGCTGCGTTGGAAAAAATCGAAAAAGATGGCATCGCGCTGCGATTGCAGTGGCAGGATCGCAATGGCCGGTCGCTTGGTAGCAATGTTTTCACCTGGCATGAAGATGATCCCTTACCACAAATTTGTCTAGACGCGAACGGCTCTGCTTTGCTGCTGGGACAATCCACCTCGGCGCAGGTTATGTTTCTTGCTGCTGAGGGCCAAATGCTTGGGGATAAGAAACTTTTCGATAGTGTTGCTTATAGTAATGAGAGACCAATGTTCCTCGCAGCAGGCGGCCAGTCTTTTTGGGTATTGAGCCAGAACACTCCCACCCCGGTGAATTCGCCCACACTTGTTTGTTTCAGTGCAGCCGGCGAAGAGAAATGGCGGCGTGATTTGCCGGCGGGAACGCCGGGCGGTGTGGCGGTCGCGCCCAACGGCGACTGGATTCTGGCGGGCCGTTATCAAGTGACGAGTGACAATCGCGTGGAATCCTCTTTGCATTTGTTTGACGGCAGCGGCGCTTTGCGAGCAACCCTGCACGGCCTTTTTCGACAGGCCCACTTTGCAGAAAATGGGCAGCGTTTGTTGTTGATGGATCGCCGGCAATTGCGACTCCTCAACCTGCCGGACGCGAAACAAACTTGGCAATATAATCTTCCCAATCGCAATGAAATGTTTGTCGGCATCGCTTCCGATGTCAAAGGCGAAAACCATTTCGCGCTGGCTGCCGTGAGCAATTTCAAAAACGGCCGTTTTGGTTTTGAGCAAGCCCGCTTGATCAGATTCAATGCCAGCGGACGCCAGCAATCAAGTACAGCCATCAAAACCGATTTGATTGAGCCGGTCATTGCGCTTTCGCCGGATGGCAGGCGTCTTACCCTTGCTGCTGACCGCGTCATGCAAACCTACTGGACAACGACAGCAACAAAGATTCAGGAAAAAGAAACACGGTCCGATTTCTAAGAATCACTAAAAAGTCAAAATACAAATTCATCGTCACCCTTCACCAAAATCTCATGCTTCATTCTCCAACACTCCAATTTGACAGTGTCATGCGATCACGCAAGATTCTCTTGGGGATTCTTCTTATTTGCTTGCCCGCTCTTGCCCAGGCGCAATTTCCCTGGCCCATAACGCCATTCAATGAAACCCACGTCATCACCGGCACGTTTTGTGAATATCGTGATACCGCGCCCGCCCCGCACTATCACAACGGCACGGACATTCCCAAGCCTGATCGTTCGCCGGTTTATCCCTGTGAAGACGGCATAGTGACTTCATTGGATCCCAACGGCAGCAATGCCTACGTGCGCGTCGGGCGCTTCGCCTACGTTCACATTGCGCCCAACCCTGCGCTCAGTGTCGGCGATTCGGTATTCCAATCCGAAACCATTTTGGGAACGATTCTGGACGGACTCGGCCACGTGCATCTCACCGAAGGTCAAGTCGGCAACGAAGTGAATGCTTTGCGCAAAGGCACCGGCTTGACGCCCTATGTCGATACCTGGCCCCCGGTTTTCAATTTCGTCCGGCTTTTTCTCAATGGCACAAATACTGAGTTCACCGGCGGCAACGTCAGCAGCCGCGTCGATATTGTGGCGCACATTTCCGAGCGTAGCGGCCCGCCCGGCAGCTCAAGCTCGGTGACCAACAACGGAGCTTATAAAGTCGGTTACCGCATTCTCAATGCTGGTCGCGACTCTGTGGTTTACGAGCCGCCCAACAACGGCGTGCGTTTTCAATTCGACCGTAAGCCTCTTGGCGACGTTCATCTCGCATTTCATCCGTCTTATTCCAGCACCAGTGCGCATGTTTATTATGTCAGCAATACCGCCAGCAGCCGTTCTTATTGGGATACCGAATTGCTGCCGGACGGCAATTATACCTTGCAGATCTTTGCCGAAGATACGTATGGCAATGCCGGCGAGACGTTTATTGCCGTGCGGGTCGCGCGTAAAGATTTGCTGGCGCCGGCGCGGCCGTTGTTGTTGTCGATTGCGAATGCCGAAGCGCGCTGGCTGGCGAACACTGAAACGGATTTGCGCGGTTATCGGTTGTATTCTTCAGCAGAAAACATCAACTCTTGGCAACTGGCGATTGATGAGTCAACGCTGCCGCCGGGCGCAACCTCCATCAATCTTGCCGCGCCTGTCAGCGATATTTATTTTCGCCTCACCGCAGTTGATACCGTGGCGCCGCCCAACGAGAGTCCGCATTCAGATGTTTATGGCCTCGCGTCTTCTTCCCGGCCCGAGCGCATTTTGATCGTCGATGGCTTTGATCGTTTCGGCGGCTCTGGCAGTTGGTCGCAGCCCTGGCACTATTTTGTGTCGCACTACGGCGAAGCTATCGCGGCAAACGGTTTTGCTTTCGAAAGTTGCGCCAACGAACAAGTCAGTTCTGGCGCAGTTGAGTTGCAGGATTATGATGCGGTGTTTTGGTTGCTTGGCGATGAATCAACCGCAGATGAAACGTTTAACACAAGCGAGCAGGCCAAAGTTAAAGCTTATTTGCAAAACGGCGGCAAGTTGTTTGTCTCCGGCTCGGAGATCGCATGGGATTTGGATACCGGGGCGCGCGGCTCAGCCAGCGACGAAGCGTTTCTGCACGATTATCTCAAAGCCGATTATGTTGCTGACGATGCGAATAACACGGCTCTGAGCGGCGAAGCGGGCGTCATTTTTGCCGGATTGAATTTCACCTACGGCAGCCTGCCTTACATCGAAGACTATCCCGATGCCATCGCGCCTTTTGGTGGCGGCGTGATTTGCTTGCGCTATGGCAATAATCAAATTGCCGCAGTGCAATTCGAAGGCATGTTTCCAAATGGCAATCGCGAGGGCAAACTGGTTTATTTTGGTTTTCCATTTGAAACGATCAACGGCGCGGGGGTACGGCAGGAACTGTTCCGTCGCGTGATGGAATTCTTTTTTCCCGGCGCAACCGCGGTTGCGAACAATGCAACTTCAGATATGCCGCGGGACTTCGTTCTTTATCAGAATTATCCCAATCCATTCAATCCCTCTACCACGATTCGCTTCGGTTTGCCGGCAGCCGCCTCCGTTCGCTTGGAGATTTTTGACATGCTTGGCCGCCGCGTGTACACATGGCCGGCGCGGGCTTATCCGGCGGGTGTTCACAGCTTAAGTTGGGGGGGAAAAAATGACGCAGGCGTTACCATCACCAGCGGCGAATATTTTTTGCGCATCCTGGCTGAAACGAATGGGAGGGAGAAGCTCAGCAGAGTGATTAAGCTGAATTTTGTGCAATAATTCTTGCTGCAGCGTTACGAGTCTATGCTTACTTTGCGTCCGTTCAAACGGGAAAAATAGTATGGGAGATACGAACATGCCAAATCAAGCCTTTCCACCAGTTCCTCCGACGCCGCGAGAGTATTGGGAGGACAATGATTGGGCAAACGCGCATATCGCAGAAATTGCCGCAGCCTATCCCAATCTTTGGGTGGCAGTAGTTGATAAACAAGTGATCGCCTCCGGAAAAATTATTGCAGACGTTCGCAAAGCGGCTGAGACAAAAACTGGCAAAACGCATTTTCCTGTCGTATTTGCTGAGAGGGGTATACATGTCTACACGGGTCAATCTCCATTTTCAAACCAGGCCTTCAAAGACCAGCAAACAACCTCTTCGGCGATCAAATACAAGGCGCATTTGATGGAAAATGATAACGCCCTTTCCTTATTGGCCATCAGGATACTTTGACCGATACCGATTTGCCGTGCCATTATAAATCTCAGCTCGCGTGGATAGAAGTGTAGTTTCGTTGAGCTGATCCGAATCATCACCGATAATTTCGCGAGTCGCTTGCGGCCTCCCTTACTGGGACGCTATTACTCTGTCCCACTTACACCTCCACCAACGTCGCATTCCAGGCGGCTTTTTTCAATGCCGCACAAGCTGCGCCAATATCTTTTGCGCCGAAGATCGAGGTGCCGGCCACGAGCACGTCAGCGCCGGCTTTGACAACTGCGGGCGTGGTTTGCAGATCAATGCCGCCGTCAACTTCCAGAAAGATGGCGCGTCGGCTGGCATGAATCATTTGACGCGCGCGCTGGATTTTGGAGAGAGTGTTGTCAATAAGGGTTTGTCCGCCAAAACCGGGATTGACGGTCATGAGCAGCAACAAATCGATGTCATGCAGGATTTCTTCGATGGCGGTGAGAGAAGTGGCGGGATTCAGCGCGACGCCGGCAGCCGCACCGGTTTCGTGAATTTGATCCACCACGCGATGTAAATGCCGGCAAGCTTCGACATGCACAGTGATGCGATCGGCGCCGGCAGCGCGAAACGCTGAAATATAATCTTCCGGCTGCTCAATCATGAGATGAACATCCAATGGCAGTTTGGTGCAGCGCCGCGCTGCCGCGACGACCAGCGGACCAAAGCTGATGTTGGGCACAAAATGGCCGTCCATCACATCGCAATGAATCCAGTCCGCGCCCGCGTTTTCCACCAGACGAATCTGTTCGTGAAGCTGCGTGAAATCAGCAGAAAGAATGGAGGGCGCCAGATGGATCATATTTATTGAGTGAGTTTGATGAAAATACAACTTTAAAGAGTGTAAGTCGAAAAAGATACACGGTGAAAGAGAATAGAAATTTCATATTCTATGTTCATCGAACGGAATTGCCCGGGGGAAGCATAAGTGGAATAGTAAACTGAATTTTACTCGTCGACGCATTTTGTGCATCAGATTTTGCTTTCGAACCAATTCCAAAACTCCCGAGAAAAACGCCGATACCACTTTCTACACCGCTACCCTCGACTTGAGCCAAAACGATATCAAAATGAACATCTTGAGGTATAGCATGATTGTAGGCAGTATTCTGGCCATCTTTTGTAAAACCTACCCCTGTTGGATTGACATTGCCGCCCCTGTTAGTGATCTCCTTTTGAGCTAGAGAAACACCCTCCACAATTTGAATAAGAGTTTCTCGAATAAAATCCTTTAAGTGCATAAGAAAACCTCTTTTCAGTTTGTCCTTTGACATAACATGACTGTAGAATCAAGTGATTTGATTTCGCTTTGGTTCTATCGCGCAATTGTTGCATACCAGTTCTTGAGCGAGTTGCAACCTAAATTCATTGAGTAGAATGGAAGAAACATTCAAAAGTATACCTCACAACTAAATCCGTTGGCCGCTTTCATCAGTTGGATAATTTTTATTAGATCAGCCTGCAAGAATAAAAACTTGAAGACACTCTTATTAATGTGAAAGACTTTCTGATTGTCCCGTCAGTCATTCCTCTCCGGCAGCGTACTGATTTCCAAATCAATCGTTGCGCCCTTGATGACATTCGTGTTGGAAGGCAGGGATTGCCGGATCACGGTTTCGGGCAGTAAATCCGGCACAATGGTGTACGTCAGTTGGCCGATGCGCAAGCCCGCTTGCTTGATTTTGAGCAGTGCGTCAGTCAACGTCCGGCCTTCGAGTTCCGGCACAACGAATACCTCCGGTTCGGCGCCGACGCTCAACGTGATATTCACTTTGGTATTCAGAGCAACCTCGGCGCGCGGCGGCACGGATTGCCAGCTTACCGCGCCTTCCGGATGAATATTGGAGTAGTCATATCCCACCGCACCCAGCACCAACCGCGCCTGATTCAACAACAATTCCGCCTCGCGCTGCGAGCGGCCGATCAAATCCGGCACTTGAATGCGCTTCTCGCCGCGACTGGTCACCACATGCACGCGGCGGCCGTATTTGACTTTGGCAAACGGCGCCGGGCTTTGTTCCAGCACGATGCCGAAAGGGAACTCGTCGCTGAAGCGTTCTTCTTCTTTGACGATGGCAAAGCCGGCATTTTCGAGCGCGCTTTTGGCGTCTTCATAGCGCATCTTGGTGATGTCGGGAATCTCGACTTCCTGCCCGTGGCGTGTGTAAAGCGGCATGAAAATCCAATCCATTGCCAATCCCAGGGCCAGGAAAACGGCGATCACGCTGCCGAGCAGGCGCAGAAATCTGTTATTCATCACGCCGATCAGAAAGCGTCGCCAAGCACTCAAAGAGGAACCGTTTGAAAATTGTGTATTTGCCATTCTTTCAACTCAATTTCTTCAAATGTGCCGCAAAGCTGCCATCAACGCCGTGACGATGAGGAAACGTTGCCACAAATCCGGCAGCATCGCAAAAACGTGCGGGAATGAATTGTTGTGCTGGTTGCAGGTTAAAATTTGGATACTGCTCCAAAAACCAGGTGGCCACGCCTTGATTCTCCGCCGGTTCCGTCGTACATGTGCTGTAAATCAGACGGCCGCCAGGTTTGAGGAGGGTTGCCGCGTTTTGCAAGATTTCTTTTTGCAGCGCCACCAGTTGGGGAATATCCTCCGGCCGTCGACGCCAGCGCAAATCGCTGCGCTTGCCGAGCACGCCCAGCCCGGAACACGGTGCGTCCACCAGCACGAGATCAGCCGCCGGGCCGCTGAACGTGCGCGCGTCCGCGGCGATCAACTCAATCTCGCAATGCAAGCGTTGCGCCGCCTCTTGCACAAGGCGCAAACGGTTGGGGCTTTGATCAACCGCGATGACTCTGGCGTTCGGCGCAAGCTCCGCGAGATGCAACGCCTTGCCACCCGGCGCAGCGCATAAATCGATGATCGTTTCTCCCGGCGCGGGCGCTGCAAGATGCGCCACCAAGCCGGCGCTGGCATCTTGCATCGTAAAAGCGCCGGCCTTGAATGACTCCAGCGCGGCAATGTGGTGCTGCGACGGCACGTGATAAAAATGTGGCAGCCCGTCAATCGCTCGCCCTTGCACGTTGGCGGCGGCTAATTCCGCCAACACGGTTTCGTGATGCAACTCCGGCCGTGTGAGGCGAATTGTCAACTCCGGAATTTGATTGAACGCGTCAGCCAATGCCAGCATCTCGGCGCTGCCGTATAATTCGTGCCACCGCCGCAGAAGCCATTCCGGATAACTCAATGCCTGCGCCAATCGCTGAAAATCACCTGCAGCAAGCAAGCGTTCAGGCGCGGGCCAGTCATACGGCTCGCGCAGAGCGCTGCGCAACACGGCATTACAAAGCCGCGCCAGCCCCTCGCCAAACTGCGTGCGCGCCAGGCTGACCGCTTCATTCACCACGGCATAAGATGGAACACGGTCGAGATAGCGAAGTTGAAACAAGGCGCTGCGCAGGATATTTTTAAGCAAAGGCCGCGCGCCATCAAAATTTCTCCGAAAATGCCGCATCAACTCCGCGTCAAGACGGCTGCGCCGGCGCGTCACGCCGTTGGCAATCGCGGTGACCAAGGCTTTGTCCCGTTCCGGCAGGCGCGTGCGCGACAAATGTTTTTCCAAAATCTGATCAAGATAAGCCTGGCCGGTTTCGGCCTCTGTTAGAATTTTACAAACCAGGCCCCGCGCGGTTAAACGGCGGCTTCCTGCAGAGGGCTTGGGTGTGATCGCATCCGGCATGGGCAATTTATTCAACCACCTTTACATCCGTGATGAAGTGGCTGGTCTCTCCGAACCAGTCAACCGGCAAACCGATATGCTCCTCGTATTCGAGCGAAACACGCTTGCCCATGGTTTTGTTGATTTTCTCCGCGACTGCGTCGTCGCGCACGCTGAAATAAAACTTCTCCGGCATGACGCCGGGCACGTTGGCCATCGCCATTTCGCCTTCCCAGGTTTTGAAAACCCAGCCTTTTTTCGAAAGCTTCTGCACAAAGCCGTTGCGCTCACCGCTCGAATAACTCCAACTCAGCATAATCCAGGTGTATAAACACACGAGAGCCAACGGGACGACAATCAGCCGGAATAACCAGCGACCAAGATGTGATTTTTTCTGTTGCATACTTCGTCTCGAGGGGTAAAACGTTAACGCCCTAGTTGTTCCATCACTGAAATTTTATGTCCTTGTAAAAAGTTTGAAACGTTGACGATACGCTTGCCCGGCAATTGTAACTCCTCGAGAGCGAGCAAACCCTTGCCCGTGCCCACGAAGAGGTTGCCGGGCTTCGCCTCGACGCGATGGATCACGCCCGGCGCGAGGTTGCCGTCTTCGGTTTCGATTGCACGCGCTCGAAAAATTTTGAGCATTTTGCCTTGCCAATACGTGAATGCGCCCGGCGCCGGGTTCAAGCCGCGAATGAGATTGCGTATCTCGCGCGCCGGCTTGCGCCAGTCGATTTCAGCAACGGCGTTTGTGATTTTGGGCGCCAGCGTTACTGCGCCCTGTTGCGGCTGCGGCCGTAATCCGCCGTGTTGTATTTGCTCCAGCGTGGTGAGCAACAATTCCGCGCCGAGATGGGATAACCGATCGTGCAACTCGCCGAGAGTTTCATCCGGGCCAATGGGCGTACGCGCCTGCAGCAATATATTGCCGGTGTCAACTTTATCCGTAATCAAAAAAGTTGTGACGCCGGTTTCACTTTCGCCGTTGATAATTGCCCACTGAATGGGCGCTGCGCCGCGGTATTTCGGCAACAGCGAGGCGTGAATGTTGATCGTTCCGTGCGCGGGAATGGTAAACACTTCCCGCGGCAGAATGCGGAATGCCACGACGATGAAAGCATTCGCGTTCAGCGCTTGCAAACTCTGCACAAAATCCGGATCATTCAACTTTTCAGGCTGCAAAATCTTCAGGCCGTGTTGCTGCGCGATTTTCTTGACTGCGCTCGATGCCAATTGCAGGCCGCGGCCCGCCGGCTTATCCGCGCCCGTGACCACTGCTACCACCTGCACGCCGCATTCGAGCATTTTTTGCAATGGCGGCACGGCAAAATCAGGCGTGCCCATGAAAACAACTTTTAGATTTTGCAGCGCAGACATCGCATGAAAGCCAAAATTAAAATAAAAGCGAAACTCTTTTATAGGTTGTAACTATTCTTCGTTGGGAATCCGTGCAGCGAACAATCACAAAAACGTCAGACGGCTTTGCCTACCGCCCCTCGTTGGGATACCATCTCCATTCGCGTCTCATCCGCCAATGCTTGCAGCTTTTTTTTCAATAGCCTTCTCTTCAAAGCGCTCAAACGATCGACAAAAAAAATCCCGTTGAGATGGTCGATTTCGTGCTGCAGCACGCGCGCATACACGCCTTCGAATTCTTCTTCATGCAGATTGCCTTCCAAATCATGAAACCGAACCCGGATGCGCACATTGCGCTCCACGTCTTCATTGATATCAGGAATGCTGAGGCAGCCCTCTTCCATTGTGACCAGTTCGCTGGAAGTTTGCACGATTTCGGGATTGACAAAAGCCCGAGGTGCGGCGCCCTCTTCAATCAAACTAACCTCCACCACACACAGTGCGTGCGGCAGGCCAACTTGATTGGCGGCCAAACCAATGCCGCCGGCGGCTTGCATGGTTTCGATCATATCGGCAGCAAGCGCGCGCAAGGCCTCATCAAACGCGGTTTGCGGCCTGGCCTTTTGGCGCAGAATTGGGTCGCCATATTTTCGTATCGGCACAACCGCCATTCATCAAGACTCCGTTTTTTCCGTTTTCTCGATTTTGCGGCCAATGTGGCCGCGCGCGATTTCAATATCGACGTTTTTGGCAATCTGCAACACAATAACTTGTTCTTTCTCTTTGATGCCGACGATTTTGCCGTAGATGCCGCTGTTCGTGAGCACTTGATCGCCTTTTTGCAGGCTGTTCAACATTTGTTGATGTTGTTTCTTGAGCTTCATTTGCGGCCGGATCATCAAGAAATACATTACCAGCAACATCAAGCCGAACATCAGCCCCATATCCAGCATCGGATTGCGGCTGCCGGCCGGGGCAGTGGTTTGCAATAAAAGAACCAACGGGACCATGAATCCTCCTCACAGGGTGTTATCGTTTTTTGATTGGATGAAATAGTCGCTTTCAAATTTTTTCTGCCAGGAGGCGAACTCGCCGGCAGTAATTGCCTCTCGCATGGCTTGCAGCAGGCGATGATAGAAACGCAGGTTGTGCAAACTCGCCATGCGCATCGCCAGAATTTCCTGCGCTTGAAACAGATGGCGCAAATACGCGCGTGTGTACGTTTGGCACGCGTAACAATCACAACCCTCTTCCAACGGGCTGAAATCGTCTTTGAAGCGCGCGTTGTTGAGATTGAGCGGGCCGCGCGCCGTAAAGACTTGACCGCGCCGGCCGCTGCGTGTGGGAATCACGCAATCGAACATATCGACGCCCAAATTTACCGCATTCACGATGTCTTCGGGCTTGCCCACGCCCATCAAATAGCGCGGCTTGTTATGCGGCAACAACGCGGTGGAGAGATCGAGCATTTCTGCCATCGCGGCCTTAGGCTCACCGACCGCCAAACCGCCGACGGCATAGCCGGGAAAATCCAGGGCGAGCAGTTCTTCCGTGCTTTGGCGGCGCAAATCCGCGTAGGCGCCGCCTTGCGTGATGGCAAACAATGTTTGCGCATGTCCATAAAGCGGCTCAGCGTTTTTCCACGCGTGCAGACAGCGCTCAGCCCAGCGTGTGGTCAGCATCAGGGATTTTTTGACATAACCATACTCTGCGGGATAGGGCGGACACTCATCCAGCACCATCATGATATCCGAGCCGAGCGTTAGCTGTGTGCGCATCACGCTTTCCGGCGTGAATTCATGCGCAGAGCCGTCGATATGCGATTGAAAGCGCACCCCGTTTTCGTGAATCTTGCGCAACGCCGCGAGACTGAAAACTTGATAACCGCCGCTGTCGGTCAGAATCGGCCACGGCCAATGCGCGAATTTGTGCAAGCCGCCGGCGCGCTGCATCAACTCTTCGCCCGGCCGCAAATACAGATGATACGTATTACCGAGAATGATCTGACTGCCGACGACGCGAATCTCATCTTGGCTGAGCGTTTTTACCGTTCCCTGCGTGCCCACCGGCATGAAGACCGGCGTGAGAATTTCGCCGTGCGCCGTAACGAGTTTACCACAACGCGCGCGCGTTGCGCGATCTTGAGAAAGAACTTCGAACGAAAAAGAATGCGCCATCTCGTATTATTTCATTCTGAGTTCGACCGTCCTGAGGCTTACAACAACCGGCTCAAGGCGTCATCGACTCGTTCAACCGGAATGATTTCAATCCCGGGTGATTTCGGTAAACCACTCGCGGAATATTTTGGAATCACAGCCTGTTTGAAACCCAATTTTGCGGCTTCACTTAAACGTTTTTCGATTTGCGGCACGGCGCGCACTTCACCGCCCAAACCCACTTCGCCGATCACCACGACGGTGGGATCGACTACCGCATTGCGCAACGAAGAGGCGGCGGAGACAACGATCCCGAGATCCGCCGCCGGCTCTTCAATGCGTACACCGCCGGCAACATTCACAAAAACGTCATATGTACTCACGCGCATGCCGATGCGTTTTTCCAGCACGGCCAGCAACACGGCGAGGCGGCGCGTGTCAATGCCGTTCGCCGTGCGCTGCGGCACGCCATAATGCGTGGTGGTGAGCAGCGCTTGCACCTCCACTAAAATCGGGCGTGAGCCTTCGAGCGTGCAAATCACCACGGAGCCGGAAATATCGCCCTTGCGCTGCGATAAGAAGATCTCCGAAGGGTTGGCCACTTCCGCGAGGCCGTCTTGCTTCATTTCAAATACGCCGATTTCGCGTGTGCTGCCGAAGCGGTTTTTCACCGAGCGCAAAATGCGAAAAAGATGATCGCGATCGCCTTCGAATTGCAGCAGCGTATCGACCATATGCTCGAGCACTTTGGGCCCGGCGAGATAGCCTTCTTTGGTGACATGGCCGACGAGAATGACGACAATACCCTCGTTTTTGGCCAGCGTCAGAAATGAGAGCGCGCATTCACGCACCTGGCTGACGCTGCCCGGCGGGCTTTCGAATTCCGGGCGGTAAATCGTCTGAATCGAATCAACAACGACTACGGCCGGTTGAATCTCCTGAACCGCGCCGAGAATTTCATCAAGATTGGTTTCGGCAAGAATGTAGAGATGCGCCGAATCCAAGCCCAGCCGTTGCGCGCGCATTTTCGTTTGCCGCGCCGATTCCTCGCCGGTGATGTACAACACGCGGAAATCCTCGCGCGCCAGTGCAGCCGCTTCTTGCAGCAACAATGTCGATTTGCCGATGCCCGGATCGCCGCCAAACAGAACCAACGAACCGGGTACCAAACCGCCGCCCAACACGCGGTTCAACTCCTCACTGCGGCACATAATGCGGGAAAGATCGTCTTGCGAAATCTCGCGCAGCGGCAGCGGCTTGTTTCGCGTAACAGCCTGCGCCGGATGCGAACGTTTCGCCGGAGGCGCAACTTTCTCTTCGACAAAGCTATTCCATTGCTCGCACTCTGGGCAGCGCCCGAGCCAGCGCACGCTTTTGTGGCCGCAACTTTGGCAAACGTATTGCCGGCTTTCTTTTTTGACACGAGTCATGCTTTGATGCGCGCGCTCGATTAGCCTATAAAAAGCTGGCCTGCGTCGGGTGGTGACGAGGCCATTTTGATTTTTGAAATAATATTAATGCGCTGGCAAAACTGAGGCACGCAAGCCCGCGCGCCATTTTTGCAACAGATGCGCCACGCGTTATCAAGCTTAAGCCGATGGTCTTGCGTCTGCTGAATAAGCCCATCGACTGACAACCTCAGTCGTACCAGGCTCACGCCGTCTAGCGCAGGTCCAAAATCAGCCAGGCCCAGAAAATTCCATAAACAACGATAAAGATTCCGTTCACGCTCGCGAGGAGCGGTTGTGCTCTTTGCCGTAACGTCACCACAAATGCCGTCACCGCCGCCACCGGCCCCAACGCTATCAACAAGTTCATCCACCATACCAGTCCGGCAGCAAAGGTCGAGGCCAAAATCCAGAAGCCGTAGAAGTGCGCGACAAAGAGTGCGCCGCTAAGCAGTGTGAGCGATCGACCACGGCTGGCCTTCGTCATCATCTTCCGTCAGTTGAATCAGGTGTCAACATAACTCTAGTTTACATGGATTAACTTTCAAAGGATTGAACCGAGCCATGCCCCGTTATCATACTTTATTTCGACCGCATCGAAAATATTGATTTTGCTTCGGAAAGTCAAGGCATTACTCGGCTCGCTCGGCGTCGGGGCTCTTGTCCTGCCTGAATTTTGCGTGGCAGTTGTTTCGTTCGAACGTCAACAATACACCACGAATAACTCCGCGAGGAGTGACATGTTTAATCTGCGCGGTGAAAGCCGCGCCAAATCAAACAAATTCACATGTCATTCCTCGGAGTTGCCAACGCTGACATGGCGCAAAATTTCTTGACGCAACCCAGTGGGTGTATTAATATCGCAATGGAAACCGTGCCAAATGCGGGTTCGGCCAATTCCGACGAAAAATCCACGTCCTAACCATCTTCGACACCTGCCATCAAACTCAGCAACCAGCATCCAGCATCCAGAATCAAACCAACTTTTTCCAATCCCGCAAAATTTCGCGCGCGGCATTATAGCCCGGCGCGCCGGTCACACCGCCGCCGGGATGCGTGCCAGCGCCGCAAAGATAGAGATGCTCAATCGGCGTGCGATACTGGCCAAAGCCGGCAACCGGCCGCATAAACAGCAGTTGATCCAAACCCATCTGGCCATGAAATTCCCCGCCTTCGGTGAGCGCATATTCGCGTTCATAATCGAGCGGGGTCAACACATGACGATGCAGAATTAATTCTTTGAGATTGGGAGCATATTGCACAAGCGTATTGATGATATGATCGCCCAATTTCTCGCGCATATCATCCCAATGCGACTCACGCAGTTTGTACGGCGCATATTGCATAGTGATCGACAGAATGTGTTTTCCGGCGGGCGCAAGCGAGGCATCCATCACAGTGGGGATCACAATGTCGAGATAAGGTTGTTGCGAGTAACGGCCATACTTGGCGTCATCATTGGCGCGTTCGAGATATTCCAAATCCGGGCAAATAACAATGTGTCCGCTGAGCTGTTTTTCCGCGTCAGTTGTGCCCTTAAACGCCGGCAATCCGTTCAGCGCGAGATTCATTTTCGCGCTTGTTCCACGATAGCGTATGTTGCGCACGCGCCGCACAAACGTGGGGCCGAGATTCGGCGCGCCCACGAGATCAAAAAAGCTGCGGCGCGGATCCGCACTTGAAACGATGATCTTTGCTGAGATTTCTTCGCCACTCTTCAACACAACACCGACAGCCTTGCCGTCCTCAAGTTTAATGTGAGCCACTTCCGCTCCCAACCAAATTTCAGCGCCATGCTTTTTTGCTGAGTTTGCCAACGCCACCGCGAGCTGACCGATGCCGCCTTTCACAAATTGACTGGCCTTGAAGCCGCCATTTGCCGCGCCAAGATAGTGATACAATATCATAAACGCCGTGCCCGAGGCTTGCGGGCCTTGCATGCTGCCGGCCACGCCGGTCGCGCCCAGCACGGCTTTGAGCGTCTCACTCTCGAACCATTCATTGAGAAACTCAACGGCCGTCATGGGCAACACCCGCAGAAACTCCATCATCTCATGTTTGCCCAGACCTTTGAGCTTGCGGCCGGTGTTGAGCCACGGCAGCAACTCTTCGAACTTCAGCTCGCTCACGCTTGGCGGCGCGAGGAGCATGATGCTGTGCAACACCTCCGTCAATTTGTTCACGAGACGCATGAACGCCGGAAATCGTTCGGCATCTTTAGGAGAGTGGCGGGCAATCTCAGCAAGGCTTTTTTGTTCATCGCGCCAAAGCGTGAGAGCAGAGCCGTTTGGTTGCGGGGCAAACACGGCGGCCGGACTTTCGCGCAATTCCAATCCGTGTTTTTTTAA
>SZPB01000110.1 GCA_030263535.1 Cytophagia bacterium CHB2 | reverse complement strand
ATCTCGGCGATTAGCTCGGATATCGAAGCAACGCATGCGTTTTTCGGCGAGCTGCTCGGCATGCGCCGCGTGAAGATGACGGCAGATTTTGATGACATCAAAACAGCGCATTGGTACTGGGGCGTAGGCGAGGGCAAGCCCGGAACAATCATCACCTATTTTCAATTCGACCCGAAAACCGCGCGCCGCGTGCGCATGGGCGCCGGACAAACGCATCATTTTGCGCTGGCGGTGGCGGATGAAACCACGCAGCTTGAGTGGCGCGAGAAAATCGTGAGAAATTATCTCCGCGTTTCGCCGGTGCGGGATCGCGTTTATTTCAAGAGTATCTACACCAATGATCCCGACGGCCATATCGTCGAGCTGGCAACGTTGGGCCCCGGTTTTCCGGCGGATGAACCGGTTTCTGAGCTTGGTAAAAATTTGAAGCTGCCACCGTGGCTGGAATCGCAGCGCCGCGATATTGAACGCAATTTGAAGCCGCTGGAGGTGCTGGAGTGGGAGGAGTTTGATGAGTGAAGAGGGAGTATAGAGAATTGTGCAAGGCACGATACAAGCTTTCTCCCGAATTGTCAGAGGAATCTTGTGAAGTATTAAGCGCAACGCCAAGCACTTCACAAAATTCCTGTGGAATGACAAAGCAAAATACTCATACAAGTTAAGGCAACACTGCGCTAGCTCATGACAAAACATTTTCATTAAATTGAATAGCCGGACAAGGACACAACGATGACACCCCCCCATCAAGGCCAGCCGGTGCGCACGGCCGGCGCACCGCTCGATGCCGCGAAAGCTGCCATGATCATGATTCACGGCCGCGGCGCTACCGCCGAAAGCATTCTTACGCTCGCCGAAGAATTCGAGCAACCTGATTTTGTTTATCTCGCGCCCCAAGCGGCGGGATTCACGTGGTATCCCAATCGTTTTCTTGCGCCGTTGGCAAGCAACGAGCCCTGGCTTTCTTCGGCATTGACCGCGATTGCAGAAATATTTTCGCAACTCGCGCAAGCCGGCATTGATGCGGAGCGCACGATGCTGCTGGGTTTCTCGCAAGGCGCGTGTCTTGCGCTGGAATTTGCCGCGCGCAACGCGAAGCGCTATGCCGGCCTGGTCGGCTTGAGCGGCGGCTTGATCGGCCCGGATGATGCGCCGCGTGATTATGCCGGCTCGCTCGCAGACACGCCGGTTTTTCTCGGCTGCAGCGAGGCGGATTTTCACATTCCGCAAGAACGCGTGCAACACACTGCCGCAGTTCTGCAAAAACTCGACGGTAATGTCACGGTGCGCTTGTATCCGAACATGGAGCATACCGTCAATCAAGACGAAATTGAATTCGTCAAGGGCATGATGGCGCAGATTGTTACAATTTCATAAGAGTTTGCCAGCAAAAGCGAGCGGGCCATGTTGGCGCTTGATCGCCGCAAGAATTTTTCTAAATTAGCCCTAAATCAATTGGATTCGCGCAAGTCAAAAAACAGTCAAGGATTTTGGCCGCAATCAGGAGAATTGCACGATGAATCATGAGCATAACGATAGCAATGGCCATATAACAACGGTCAGTCTCGAACTGGCACGGCCCAGCGCCGGGCTGGAATTTCCCTTTAAAACGTTTCTCAGTTTTAAGCCGTTGGTCGATCTCTGGCGGCAGCACGCTGCCGACGCCAGCCCGATTAAATCTGCAGCGGCGAGACAAATGCTGGCCGAGTTGGTCAAAGCGCCGGCGCTGACACAGCCGGTCGTCGAGTTGGAGGCGATTGAAAAACACAAAGCGCTGCTCGATCAGCTTTTCAGCCTGATCATTCCGCATGCTTATTGGGAAAATATCTACGCCGCCGCCTCGGCGCCTTTTCAGCTTTTGCCGTTTCACGCGACGCCGGGTTTCAAGCTGCTCAATCTCATGAACGACAAGGGCGGCTTCAATGGCGGCCTGAACATTGAGCCGGCGCAAGCGTTTCTCGGACGCAATCTCAATGCCTATTCGCATATTCTGCGGCGCTATTACGATGTGGAAACACAGTTCGAATATCCACTGATTTTCACGGCGCCGCATCCGCGCACCGGCCTGCCGCGGCATTACAAAATCAATATCGATTTGAGCTTCGTCGAGATCAAAAAAGTCGGCGAACCCAAGCCGCTTTCACCGGTGGAGATTCGTCAATTGCTGGCGAATCCTAGTGATTTGGAATTGTGGTATGAATTGATTCCGCCCGCGTGTTTTGAGTTTCACGGCTTTGCGGTGTTCAATGCTGTTGATGTGACGGATCAGGAAGTGTTATCGTCGTTAAAAAACGATCTCCTCGAAAAGGATGCCATCATTTCATCGGCGCGCTTTCAAAGCTTGCAGGAAAAGCTGCGCGCGCTGTTGCAACGTCCGGGCCTTCAACTCGGCCTGGCCGGCATACCCGGCGCGAAAAACCTGTTGCGCGAGCACGGTCGCGAGATCGGCAAAAGCTTCATTCTGAGCGACGCCTGCCGCGAAAAATGCGCGACGTTTGCCAACTCGATTTATGATCACGTGATGCGGCACGACGCCATTATCATCATTGAAAATCTCGAAACCTATCCCACGCCAACGCAAGTTGAGCAAACGATTCTGCAACAAGGCATCAAGAATATTTTTATCGCGCCGCTGCATTATGAAAATAAATTCATCGGCCTGCTCGAATTAGGCTCGGCCAATCCCGGCGACATCAATGCCATCAATTCGTTCAAATTGCGCGAGGTGTTTCCGCTGTTTGCGATTGCAATCAAGCGCAGTCTTGAGGAATTGAACGATCGCGTCGAGGCCGTCATCAAAGAGAAATGCACGGCGATTCATCCGGCGGTGGAATGGCGTTTTCGCCGCGCCGCGCTCAAGCACTTGCAAAACCGCCAGCGCGGCTTGTCGAGTGAGATGGAGCCGATCGTCTTCGAAGAAGTGTACCCGCTTTACGGCCTATCTGACGTGCGCGGCTCTTCAACGCTGCGCAACGACGCGATTCGCGAGGATTTAACCGAGCAGTTGCAGCTTGCTGCGGCAATCATCACGGCAGCGCACGAGCTTAAAAAATTGCCCTACCTCGAGCAGCTTGCCTATCGCCTCGAACAGCAGTTGCGGAAAATCGAGCACGGCCTCGCCTCCGGTGACGAGACCGGCACGCTGGAATTCCTGCGGCGGGAGATCGAGATGCGCTTCGAACAATTGCAGGATTTTTCCCCGGAGTTGCGCGAGAAAATTGCGGCTTACCGCGCCGGCATCGATCCACAGCTCGGCTTCGTGTATCGCCGGCGCAAGGATTTCGAGGCCAGCGTGACGCAGCTCAACGAAACGATTTGCGCCTACATCGATGCGCAGCAACAGCAGGCGCAGGCGATGTTTCCGCATTATTTCGAAAAATACAAAAGCGACGGCGTCGATCACGGTATTTATATCGGCGCTGCGCTGGTGGAAAACGGCAAATTCGATCAGCTTTATCTGAAAAACATTCGCCTCTGGCAATTGCAGATGATGATCGGCGTCGCGCGCCGCGGCGAGGCCGAAAAACCTATACTCAGAGTGCCGCTTGATATGGCGCATTTGATCCTGGTGCAAAACACGCCGCTGGCGATTCGTTTTCGCTATGATGAAAAGAAATTCGATGTTGACGGCGCCTATAATGTGCGCTACGAAATCATGAAAAAACGCATTGACAAAGCCCTGATCAAAGGCACAAAAGAGCGCCTGACGCAACCCGGAAAGATCGCCATTATATATTCGCAACCACGCGAAGCCGCAGAGTATCGCGAATATATCGACTATTTGCAGGCTGCCGGAGAATTAACCAGCGAAGTTGAAGACGTTGAATTGGAAGATCTGCAAGGCATGCACGGCTTAAAGGCGTTGCGCGTGCAAGTGTGTTTCGATACGATGGAGTCTGCAATGTCTACCGTTGAAACGGAGCATAAGCAGCATGTTGAAGCGCCTGTTGTCGCAGAGGCCTAAAGCGGAATACGTTGAGACAAAAACCAGTGTCATCGAGGAGGGCATTTTTGGTGTTAGAGATCAATCAGGAAGTTAAGGACATTTGGAATCGCAACACCGCTTTAACGAGATCCCGCTGGCGCAGGTGGCACGCCTGCGTTTGGCGAGTTAGAATGTTAACGTGAGCATAAAAATCATGTCTGCGCAAAACACACATCAAAAAATTACCATACTCGATTTACAGAACAAGAAAGAGCAACGCCAAAAGATCGTTATGATGACGGCTTACGACTATTCGTCCGCGGCGTTGGTTGATCAGGCCGGCATTGATATTATTCTGGTGGGCGATTCCCTCGGCATGGTGATGCTGGGTTACGAGAGTACTGTAGCCGTGACGATGGCGGATATGCTGCACCACTGCAAAGCTGCTGCGCGCGCGGCGCGGCAAGCATTTCTCGTCGGCGACATGCCCTTCGGATCCTACGAAGTTTCACCGGGGGAAGCCGTGCGCAATGCCGTGCGGTTTTTGCAGGAAGGCGGGATGAACGCGGTCAAGCTGGAAGGCGGGCAGGAAATGTTGGCAACCATCAAAGCCATCATTGCCGCGGGCATTCCGGTGATGGGCCACATTGGTTTGACGCCGCAATCGTTGTCGAAACTCGGCGGTTATCGCGTGCAAGGCAAAACCGCCGAAGGCGCTTATGAGCTGTTGCAGGATGCACTTTTTTTGCAGGACGCCGGTTGTTTTGCTGTTGTGCTCGAAGCGATTCCTGCGCCGCTGGCCGCGCTGATCACCTCACGCTTGAGCATTCCCACCATCGGCATTGGCGCCGGCCGCGAGTGTGACGGCCAGGTTTTGGTGTATCACGATGTGCTCGGACTTTTCGAAGGGCTGCAGCCGCGTTTCGTGAAACGATTCGCGGAAGCCGGAAAAATCATTCACGCGGCATTGGCCGCCTATCGCGACGAGGTAGAAAATGGCCGCTTCCCGGATGAGCAGCATGCCTATGAGATGCCCGCCGGCGAAATCGAAAAGCTCAATGACATCATCAAAAATGCGGAAGCGCAATAACCTGCCATGCACGTAGCCATCATTGGCATCGGCGCGATGGGCAGCTTGTTTGCCGCGCGTTTGCATGCCTCGTGTGATCTCGTCATGTGCGGAGATTGGCCGGCGCAAGTGGAAGCGGTGCGCCGCACAGGCCTGACGCTCATTGATCAGCGCAATCACGCAACGCAACACCAGGTGAGAATAGCCGATGATGTCAGCGAGGTTGGGCGCGTCGATCTCGCGATCATCCTGGTGAAAAGCCATAAAACCGAGCAAGCGGCAGCCTTGGCCGAACAGATTCTGCTCTCTGACGGCCTCGCATTGACTTTGCAAAACGGTTTGGGGCACGCGGAAAAAATTGCGGCAGTTGTCGCGCCTGCGCGTGTGATTTTGGGAAGTACGGCGCATGGCGCCATGCTGGTGCAGCCGGGCGTCGTGCGGCATGCCGGTGTGGGGCTGACACATATCACTCGCCCGGATTCCTGGACGCCGGGTTTCGACCGGCTCCTTCAACTTTTCGAGCATGCGCAAATCGAAATCGCAGTTGTTGATGATGTGCGCAGCGTCTTGTGGAGCAAGCTCGTGATCAATGCCGGCATAAATCCGCTTTCTGCGTTGTTGCGGTTAACGAACGGCTATTTGGCAGAAGATAGTCATGCGCGGCAACTCATGATGCAAGCTGCCGAAGAGGCTGCCCAGGTTGCCCGCGCCCAAAATATTCCACTCGATTACGCCGATGCGGGACAACGCGCATTGGAAGTGGCGCGCGCCACGGCCGATAATCATTCGTCGATGTTGCAGGATGTTTTGCGCGGCGCGCCCACGGAAATCGAAGCCATCACCGGTGCGCTCGTTGCCTGCGGTGAAAAATTGAATGTGCCCACGCCGGTGAATGCGCTTTTGTTGCGCCTCATGCGCGCCGGCGCGGAGAAAATCGAAATTGCGGAAGTGCAACAGCTTTTGCGATGATTCCAGCCCCGAATGCGTTCAGCCGCGGCTTGGCCGTGGCTGGTATTCGCCGAAATCAACAACGCCGGCGGTTTTTGATTCGAGCAAGCGCAAATTTTTTAAATTGATGCAAAGCAGCCTCGATGAACGTTACCAATGATATCTCACGCGTGCGCGCCTTGCGCTGGGAAAATCCGCATTTGACCTGGGGCTTCGTGCCAACTATGGGCTATTTGCACGAAGGTCATCTCTCATTGGTTCGCCGGGCGCGCGAGGAGAATGAACGAGTTGCCGTCAGCATTTTTGTGAATCCCACGCAATTTGGGCCGGGTGAAGATTTGAGCCAATATCCACGCGCATTAGAGCGCGATATGGAACTGCTACGCGCCGCGCATACCGATCTTGTTTTCACGCCAAATGATGCGGATATGTACCCGCCGGGCTTTCAAACGTATGTTTCCGTCGGTGAGGTTGCCAAGACGCTGGAAGGCGCTTCGCGTCCGTCCCATTTTCAAGGCGTTGCCACAGTCGTGACGAAACTCTTCAATATCGTACAGCCAACGCGCGCCTACTTCGGCCAGAAGGATGCGCAACAAGTTGCCGTGCTGCGACAAATGGTCGCAGATCTCAATTTTAATCTGGAATTCATCGTGTGCCCGACGGTGCGTGAGCCGGACGGTTTGGCCATGAGCTCCCGCAACAAGTATCTCTCGCCGGAAGAACGCCAGGCTGCCACCGTGCTCTATCGCGCGCTGGCTGCGGCGGAATCAGCCTGGCGCGCCGGGGAAAAACGCGGTGAATCGCTGCGCGCGATCATGACTGCGACCGTCGCGCAGGAGAAGCTCGCCCGCCTCGATTACGCCAGCGTTGCCGATCCCATGACCATGATTGAACTCGAACACATTTCGGCGCAGGCGCTATTCTCGCTTGCGGTTTTTGTGGGAAAAACGCGCTTGATCGACAATTTCTTAGTGGATTCGTAACCTGGAGATGCTAGCCGCATGACGATAAGAAAAAATTACCGAAAAACACTTTGCTTTGTCCTACTTCTCGGAATGGGTTGCAGCATGGAAAAAACCGCAAAAGTCGATCAGATTTTTCAAGCCTACAATAACGCGGCTACACCGGGCGCCGCGGTTATGGTGATCAAAAATGGTAAACCCGTTTTTGTGCGCGCCTATGGCATGGCTCATCTCGAAGAAAACCAACTGGTGCTTCCGGCGACGAATTTTCGCCTGGCTTCCGTGACCAAGCCGTTCACGGCCATGTGTATCATGATGCTGGTTGAGCGCGGTCAATTGACCTATGAACGCACGCTTGCGGAAATCTTTCCGGAATTTCCGCCTTATGGCAATGCGATTACGATACGGCATTTGTTGCAGCACACTTCGGGTTTGATCGATTATGAAGATTTAATCCCCGACACGGCGACCGTGCAAGTGTTGGATAAGGATGTTTTGCGCATGATGACGACGCAAGACTCAACCTATTTCACGCCGGGCGCGCAATATCGTTACAGCAATTCCGGTTATGCCGTGTTGGCAATGGTTGTCAAAAAAATTTCGGGAAAGTCATTTGCGGAGTTCTTGCGTGAGAACATTTTTATGCCGCTCGGCATGGCCAATACCGTTGCATTTGAGCATGGCATCTCAACGGTTAAGCATCGCGCCATGGGGTATCGCGAAGAAAACGGCTCGTTCGTTTTTAAAGATCAGAGTTTGACCAGTGCCGTGCTGGGCGACGGCGGCATTTATTCTTCGATTGAAGACTTATTCAAATGGGATCAAGCGCTATACTCGGAAAGGCTGGTTAAGCGTGAGGCTCTGCAGCAAGCGTTCTCGAAAGGTGTTTTGAATGACGGCCAAACGATTGACTACGGTTTCGGTTGGCGCATCGACGACTATCGCAGCCGCGCACGGGTGCAACATACCGGCAGCACCTCCGGCTTTCGCAACGTGATCCAGCGTTATCCCGAGGACAAGTTCACCGTGATCATCCTAACCAATCGCGCCGAGCCGGAGGTCGAAGAGTTGGCTAATCAGTTGGCGGATTTATTTTTGATCGAATCCTAAAAGTTGACCATGAGCAAAAATTTCAGGGCAAATGAATGTCGCATGTTTTTTTATTTTTTGTTATGATAAGCGCCTTTGTGGTTACGCGAGGTTTTGCGCACACGAGTGGGCACAACGGTCATTTTACGGAAATCGCCGGTTCCGGTGAAAGCCCGCGAAATGTTTCGCCGGACTCCGCGGGCGCAGCCACCGCTGACTCTGCCGCTGTTTATCCGCAAGCGTTGGGTTTTGAATTGCAGGATCAATACGGCATTACGCGAAACTGTGTTTTCCCTTCGGCCAAAATTCGCATCATCACCTTTGCCGATCAAAAGGGCACGACCAGCATCGAGGGATGGGTGAGGCCGATTTATAAGCGCTACGGCAATCAAATCGATATCACAGGCGTGGCCGTGCTTTCTGCCGTGCCAGCGATTGCGCGCGCGTTGGTGAGCGCATTCATTCGAGCGAGCGTCAAGTATCCGGTGTTGCTGGATTGGCAAGGCCGGGTCTCTGCGCAGTTTGGTTATGAAAACCACACCTTCAGGCTGGTGGTTGTCGATTGCGAGGGCGGAATCCGTCACAGCCTTACCGGGCCGGTGAATTCCAGCGAATTGCAAAGACTATTTGCGCAAATCGATGCGCTTTTGCGCGAGCAGCCGGTGTTAACCTCAAACCAAGAATGAGCGGATGCCGGAACACGTTATCCTGGTTGATGAAAACGATCGCCCCCTCGGTATTTCCGAAAAAATGAGCGCGCATCGCGGCGGCAAATTGCATCGCGCCTTTTCAATCTTTGTTTTTAACAATGAGGGCGAGTTACTGCTGCAGCGCCGGGCGTTGAACAAGTATCATTCCTCCGGCTTGTGGACGAACACCTGCTGCAGCCATCCCCGGCCGGGGGAATCTGTTGAAGCGGCGGCCGTGCGGCGTTTGTGCGAGGAAATGGGGTTTGAGTGCGCTCTTCACAAGGCTTTTCATTTCATCTACAAGGCGCCACTTGAGCGCGCTTTGATCGAGCATGAATTCGATCACGTTTTTATCGGCCATTTTAATGGCCAGCCCCGCCCCAATCCCAACGAAGTGATGGAATGGCGTTGGTTAGATCTGGCGGCTCTCGAACAAGAGCTTGAACTCTCGCCGGAGAGATATACGATCTGGTTCAGGCTGGCGATGCCGCGCGTAATCTCGGCGAGAAGGCTGTTCTGCTGAACCTATCCATGCCCTGCCTATCCGTAGAGATTCATTTTCTCCCCACCTGGCTCGACGAGCACAAACGCGGCTCGACTCGATGCGCGTCACGTTACTAGAAAATCACCACTGGCAAAAGGACGTGCAACGTTCACCGCTTATAGCCGTCTTGCTGTTGAGCGTGCACTGTCCATAGAAATCTGATTTTGTGTTAAAAAGTGAAACCGAATGAAACCTTTGTGTGTCTGTCAATCGTATGAGTGTGCTCGCTGAGTATTGATCTCCAAAACAAAAGCCACAAATTTATCCGAATAATTTTTGCATGCAAAATGATGCACATGATTAATGCACAAAGCTGCACGATGATTTTGTCAAGAGACAGAAGAAGGTTCAAATACGTTGAGTTTGTGTCGTATCTCAGGTGTGACTTTTTGATGGCATGCGCTTTGCTTAAAAAGCATCACACTATTTGGTAGGAAAATCAACAACAAAACTGTGGAGAGTTTTATTCTTAACAAACGTGATCAGCAATAAAAAAGCTCAATGAGAGCGGCAACTCTCATTGAGCTGGCGTAAAAGGACATGGTGGCCCTTTAACAATCCGGCGGCAATATATAGCCTTCCCGCAATAAAGGCAAGTATTTCTTTTTTGCCATCCCACCTTTTACGCCTTCCCTTTATCTCATCATAACATTCATGCGAGCATTCATTCTGCTGTCAGTGATACCGCGTTTCGGGTTTTGCTGAACAGATGATCGTTGCTTTTTGTTTGCGAACATGAGACGCAAGATTTTTGGCGTTTTGTTGATCAACTCCCGACAGCTTTGTGCATGCTTTTCCTTTTTCCATTTCTTTCAAAAAAATAGCTAAGGAGGTTCAATGATCTCACCCAAAATGAGAGTCGTTATGGCAATGCTCGTTTCTGCGGCCGTGCTGAGTTGCGCTGATGTGCCGTCGACCGGCCCCACGCCGCCTGATTTCCGTGCGGAATTCAGGTTTGTGCATGCGGCGCCCGAGCTTGGAAACGTGCAGCTTGCCGTTGATGGTGTGCAACAAGGGGCATTGGATTACGCCGGCGATCTGGCGCATCGCGAATATCCTGCCGGAAGCCGCGAAGTTGCTCTTTCCTCAGGCGAACGGCAGTTCGTGGCGATGTCAACCAATCTGCGCGGAACGGTGGTGGTATTGCCCGCGCTTGCCGGCGCGCCGCGCGAATTTTTACGGCTCTCCGAACGCCGCGTTTTTGATGCGCCGCAGGTGGCGTTTCGGGTGGCGAATTTCTATGCGCCCGCCGCCGTCGACGTTACTGTGACTGCCGGGGCAGACACGGTGCTGGCCACCAGCCTTGCCTACAAGGGCGTGTCGAATTATCAGGCTGTGCCGGCCGGAAGCTATACCGTCGAAGCCAAAATCGCGGGCAGCAACACGGTTCTGGTATCTTCACCATTGAGTGTCTCGACAAGCCATACGAGCATGATTCTCGGAGATGCGAGTGCTGCACTGATCAAAAACGTCGCCGATTGAATCGCACAAGAAAAAATTCCACAATTCCTTATTCTCATCCGTTAAGGAGGAAGAATGGTCCTTCGAAGATTTTTGAGTAGCGCCCTTGCCGCCGTGTTTCTGCCCGTGCTGCTTTCCGCCGGAACGACGGGAAAGATCAAGGGCAAAGTGGTTGATCGTGAATCCGGTGAGCCGCTGCCCAGCGCCACGGTTCTTATTGTCGGTACGTCGATGGGCGCCGCCGCTGATCTGAACGGTGAATTTCTCATTTTGAATGTTCCCCTCGGTGTTTATCAAGTGAAAGCCACTTTCATTGGCTATCGCGAAGTCACGATTTCCAATGTGCGCGTGAATTCCGATTTGACCACGGAAGTGAATTTCAGCATGCCTTCGGAAGCGTTGGAAGTGGCTGGCGTGTCGATTGTCGCCGAGCGCCCGTTGGTGAATCAAAATGCCACGAACGCAACGCGCATTCAAAGCTATGAGGATTTTCAGAAAATTCCGGTGCGCAGCGTGAACGCCGTGATTGCCCTGCAGCCCGGCGTGGTGGTGCAGGATGGCGCGTTGTTCGTGCGCGGCGGACGCAACGACGAAGTGGGATATTATCTCGAAGGCGCCAATGCCCGGGACGCCGATAACGGCGCCAACGCAGTAACGGTTATTCCGGAGGCGCTGGAGGAATTTCAAATTCAAGCGGGCGGCTATAACGCCGAATTTGGCGGCGCCAACGCCGGGATCATTCGCCAGACGTTGAAAAGCGGCAGCAACGATTATCACTTCAGCCTGCAGGCGGAGAGCGATAATGTCGTCGATCGCGGCAACAAATTCCTCGGGACGCATTCTTATGGCTACACGGATTACACCGCGACGCTGAGCGGTCCGTTGCTGAACAAACGGCTCAAATTTTTTGTGGCAGCGCAAAACACATTTGAGCGTGATCGTGCGGCGCGCTTCTGGAAGGGATTCGATTTCAATCACGCCGATCAATATGTCGATGAGCACAACTTCCCCCTGATTTTTACCAACAACCGCGACCCCAATCTCGAAGCGTTGGTGCAACAACGCGGCATTCATATGGGCGACAATGCCATTCCGGCCTCCAGCCGCCAACAATGGATCGGTAACGGCACCCTGGTGTTCGACGCCAAGCCGTTCATCTTCCGGTTGGGTGGTTCGTTGAGTTGGCGCCGGCAGGATGATTTGATCGGACCGAATGGTAACTTTTTTGGCAGCCTGGCGGCACGGCTGTTCAATTTGGAGCGCAACCAGCTTGAAGATTTGAGCACTGGCCTGTTGAATTTCAAAGTCACGCATTTGCTCGGCTCACGATCGTTCTACGAAGTCAACTTGAATTATTTCGATCGCCGGGAAGTCCGGTACGATCCCCTGCTCGAACACAATTTCTGGGCTTATTGGGACAGCACGGGCAACGCCGACGTGGGTGTGACATTCTTCAACGATAATCTCAATCCCTGGCGCGGCGGCACGCAGACCATGGATATCTACGGTTTCGACTTCAATGCGCCCGGCACACCCGCCAATTATTTCAAGAACAAGCGCAGCTACCTGGGCGGTTCGATGGGATTCACCACGCAATACCGCAATCATGAAATCAAGTTCGGCGGCTCCTATGAACGCTGGACGGCGCGCAGCTTTGCCTCGGATGCGCAATGGGCGCGCACGCAATTGCAGGCCGCGCGGCAAAACCCTGATATTTACCGCGACGCCCTGGCCGGCGACCCGGTTGCCGTTGGCGCGTTTCGCACGCTTTCCGGCGCCTCGCAGGCCTTGACGTACGGCTATGACACCTTTGGCAATGAAACTAACCTAGAAGGTCCGGACGGCGCGCGTCATCCTTATTACATGTCGTTTTACGCCCAGGATAAGTTCGAAGCGCGCGATATCGTCATCAACGCCGGTTTGCGTTTTGATTATTTCGATTCCAAAGGCCTGGTGCTGGTCGATCCCAGCGATCCCAATGTTTATGAGCCGCAAAACGACGCGTATCAAGTTCTGTCGTTGGAACAGCGGCTGGCGCAATGGTACAAGAAGCCCTCGGCGAAGTATCAAGTCAGCCCGCGCTTCGGCATCGCTTATCCCATCACCGACAAAGGCGCGATTCACTTCTCGTACGGCCATTTCTTGCAGATTCCGTCGTTCGAGCTGCTTTATCAAAATCCCGGGTTCAAAGTGCCGGTGGGCGGCGGCAATTACGGCATTTACGGCAATGCGGATTTGGAGCCGCAAAAGACCGTGATGTATGAGCTCGGTTTGAAGCAGCAACTGGGCGAGACCATCGGCATTGACATCACGGCTTTTTATCGCGACGTGCGTAACTGGGTCGGCACCAGCCCGCCGATTGAAACCGTGGGCGAAGGCGGCCAGGTCAACGCCAGCCGAACCTACTTCATTTATCGCAATCTTGATTATGCCAACGTGCGCGGTGTGACGTTTACATTGCAGCAATTCCGTTCGCGCATGCTGACCTATTCCATTGATTATACCTTCCAGGTCGCCGAGGGCAGCAATTCCGATCCCGGCGAAGAATTTGGCCGGCGCCAGGGCAATTCCGAGCCGACGCAATTCATCGTGCCGTTGGAATGGGATCAGCGCCATAATGTGAACGGCACCGTGACGTTTCAGCATAGCGGTTGGGCAGCGAGTCTGCTGGGCCGCTATCATTCCGGCCAACCGTACACGCCTTCAGTTCAGCGCGCTGCGCGCACCGGCACGAGCACGAATCTGAACTTTGCGCGCAACAGCCGCAATGCGCCTTATTTTATGGTGTTCGATTTGCGGTTGTCCAAGTCAATGCGTCTCGCGGGCTGGGAAGTCGCGCTGCTCGGCAATGTTTATAATTTGTTCGACCGGCGCAACGAGATCAATGTTTACGGCGATACCGGCCGCGCCACCAACTCCACCACGTTTTCCGAAGCGCGTTCGGCGACGATTCGCAACAACACCGCGGAAGAATTCCTGCGCCAGCCGGATCGCTTCAGCGAACCGCGTGAAGTGCAGTTGGGCTTGCGCCTGAGCTTCTGATTTCACCGGATGAGAAAGTAGAGCAGACAATGATTCTGCCGAATCATCATCTGCCATTGAAAAATTGCAATAACGAGGGAGCTTCTTCATGAAATTTTCGAGAATCCTGCTCATTCTGCTGCTCGCGTTGCCGGCGTTGGCCCCGGCGCAGTATGTTCCTTCGAAGGAGCGCAGCAACTTTAATGAGCGCCGGAAGACTTACACCAACGCCAATTTGGTTGGCACCACGATTTTCAACTATGGCATCACCGGCCGTTCCGCGGGCGTGCCGGATGAAATCCCCTACGAATGGCCGGCCAACACCCGCAAGTATTACATGGCGTTGACCTCGCCGATGTATGGCGCCGAAATCGTTGACAACGCCGGCGTCACGCGGCGCATTGCAACCGCCGCGCTCGGCAAGCCCGACCGCAACAACGGTTCAAGCTGGGAATTGCAACCCATTACGGGTTATATCAACACCGCGGCCGGCGCCAATTCCGCGGTGGCGAACTTGCTCGACAGAAATTCCTGGCCCGCGTTTTGGCCGGATAAGCAAGAAGACGCCATCGATCCCGGCTGGCCGGGAAGTTGGAATGGGTTGTTCGGCAAAGTGCCGCCCGATCTCTCGGTTAAAACCGCAGATCAGGAATTCGTCTTCAAAACCGGCGATGACAATTTTGATAAATGGGATTATTCCCCGGATGAAACCGATCTCACCCGGCGCGGCCTCGGCATTGTGATGGAAACGCGCGTGTTGCAATGGAGCCAGGTTTTAGTGCAGGACGTCGTCTTTATTCTTCATTATTTGAAAAATGACGGTTCGAAGCTGCTTCCGCGCTTCGGTGTGAACATCTTGCTCGCGGATTTGGTGGGCGGCGATGGCGGCGATGATATTGCCTATTTCTCCCTGGCCACGGACGTCGCGTGGTCAACCGATGCTGACGGCATCGGCGACCAGTTTTTTGGCAGCGATCCCGTGGGCGTGGTGGCAACCTCGTTCCTTGAAACGCCAGGTAATGACAGCGACGGCATTGACAATGATTTGGACGGCGAAGCAAATAGTCCGATCATCACGCTGGAAATTATTACCGGCGAGCGGGCAGACAATCTGCAGGATGACAACGGCAATGGCCTGATCGATGAAAGCGAAATTCACATTTTCCGCACCTCGCCGATTTTTAACCCTGGCAATGGTTTTGTCGACGGCATTGACAACAACGGCGACGGCGAGGCCGGCAGCCCGGTGGTTACGGCTGCCATGCTCGCCGGCGAAATCCCCGGCAATGGCCGCGATGACAACGGCAATGGCTTGCGCGATGAAGGCCAAGAGGATTTGAATCGCGCCTATGCCGACGGCATTGACAACGACGGCAACGGTTTGATCGACGAGGGCATTGATGAAATGATCGATGAATCGCGCGAAGACGGGATCGATAACGACAACGACTGGAATATCGCCACGGACGATGTTGGCCGCGACGGCCTCGCCGGAACCGGCGATTTTGGTGAAGGCGACGGCAAGCCCACCTCAGGCGCCGGCACCAATTTGCCGGGCGAGCCGAACATCGACAAAACGGATATTTCAGAGTCCGATCAAATTGGTTTTACCAATATTCAATATGGCGGCTCGGGCGATCTCAACGCCAGTCTCGCCAACGATGCGACTTTTTTTAATCGCTTTTTGGTGCCGGGCATCGGCAATATCGGCGGCATCACGGGCGACTACAATCTGTTCGTTGGCGCTGGTTTGTTCCCCATTCCGGCGGGCATCACCGAACGTATTTCCATGGCAGTGTGCCTGGGGCAGGACACAACAGATGCGCTGCTGAATCGCGCCGCGGCGCAAACCACATATGACACCGACTATCAATTTGCGTTGACACCCTTGCAGCCCACGCTCAAGGCGATTGCGCAGGACGGCAAGGTTCATCTCTACTGGGATGATGCTGCCGAGCGTTCGTTTGACCGCTTCCTGGCGCGCTTGGGCGAGAACGGCAACGATTTCGAGGGCTATCGTATTTATCGCGCCACCGACGCCTCGTTCAAAGACGTTTCTGTGATCACGGACGGCGCCGGCAATATTACGCTGCGCAAACCCCTCGTGCAGTTCGATCTGGTGGATCAATACGAAGGCTATCATCCCGTCGACCTCAACGGCGTGAAATTCGATCTTGGCCGCAATTCCGGTATCGTGCATCATTGGGTCGATGAGGATGTCATAAATGGTCAGCGCTATTTTTACGCCATTACTGCCTATGATTATGGTTTGGTCGACCGCAACGAGCCGACCAAAGGCATTCCGCCGGGTGAAAGTCCGGTATCGATTCAGCGGGATTTTACCAACCCCGGCGAGTTTATTTTTGGCCGCAATGTTGCCATCGTCACACCCAATGCCCCTTCTGCCGGATATATCAAACCGGCGCGTGCAATCGAGCATATCTCCGGCGCTTCTTCCGGTGTGATTGATGTGAACTTGTTTGACCGCACGGCATTGTTGAACGGTCAGCGCTACCGCATCACATTTGAAGACACGACGATCGTTACCCCGGGCCGCGAAGATACGCTTAAGACGAAAAACTTCTCGCTTACCCGGCTGTCCTCACCGGAAGTTGTGCTGGTTTCGCGCGGCGATTTGAAGAGCGATCAATTGGTGTATGACGGGTTTTATCTGACCTTCGCCAATGAGCCGCAAGTGCAGGCCGATTTAACCAAAAGCTTTTGGCGGCCGAATCGCGACCAGATTCATGCGCCGGATTTTCGCATTCCCACCGTGGGTTTCAACAAAGGCGTGAAGATTGCGAATGATTATGAAATCATTGTGGGCGCGCCGGCCTCCGGGCGTTCGTCTGTCATCAGCTTCGGCGGCCTGGCCTTTACCGAGACCCCGGTGAATTTCAAAGTCCGCAACGTCACGCTGAATCAAGATATCGAATTCGCATTTTTGGATTCGGATCGCACCGGAACGACGCCGGAATCGGCGCTGCTCTCGCGCACGCAGAACCAGATCGACCGCATCTTCTTTATTGAAAATGTGCGCGGCCAGCGCGCCGTCACCTGGTTTGCCAGCTTCGCGACGACGTTTAATGCCGCGCGGCGCAATCCGCAAGCCGGCGACACGCTTTTCCTCGCCACTTCCAAGCCGTTCTTGAGCAGCGATGTTTATGAATTCACGATTGAGGGCGAGAAAGTCGACTCGGACTCCGCCAAAAATGCTTTGAGTCGTATTCGAGTTGTGCCCAATCCCTATGTTGCTGCGGCTTCGTGGGAACCGCTGAATCCGTACACCACCGGCCGCGGGCCGCGAGCGCTGCACTTTAACCATCTGCCGCAAACATGTACTATCCGCATTTTCAACGTTGCCGGCGAGCTGGTGGATACCATTGAGCACAACGCTCCGGCCGGCGACGGCACCGCCGTGTGGGACATGCTGAGCCGCGACAATCTTTCGATTTCCTACGGCCTTTAT
>SZPB01000109.1 GCA_030263535.1 Cytophagia bacterium CHB2 | reverse complement strand
GCTTTGAAAACAAAAAAGTATGGTACTCTTGTGATAATCGCCAACGCAATGCTCTGGTGGTTGAAAACGTTTCATCTGGATAACTCTGGTAACAAAATGTTAATAGCGGTGACTAATGTGTTGGTAACTGGCGATTGCAAAAATCAAAAATCACGTCGTAACAGATGCCAACAAGTTATCCCCGACATACTCAGAGATGCCAACGTCATTTCGCACGTTTTTCCGTGCACCTAAGTCTGAACAGACCAAAGAGCTATAACAAATGCCGGCGCAACTATCCACATATCCACAGCCCCTACTATGGACTAAAAAGAATTCATCTTGATATTAAAACAGAAAAAACTTACTTTGAAGCACACTCAAATAAACTCAGGTCAGACCAATGAAATTCACCATTCCTCAGAGTGCATTGTATCAAGCGCTGCAGCGCATGATTTCAATCATTCCTCTCAAAACCACCATTCCGATTTTAACCAATATCCTGTTTGACCTGCGCGGCAATCGTTTGCAGCTTACGGGAACCGATCTCGAAGTTTCGATCATCACCGGACTGGAGGTGATCGGCGAGGAAGACGGCTCAGCAGCGTTTCCGGCCAAGCGTTTGTTCGACCTCGTGCGCGAGCTGCCGGATATTCCTCTGCGCCTGGAAGCCGAAGCGAATAACCGTCTCACCATCAAGACGGAAAAAGGCAATTACAAAATTGCCGGCGAGTCGAGCGACGAATACCCGCACATTTCGACGGAAAAACAAACCACGCAATTTTCCTATCGCGCCAGCCGGTTCATGAATACCGTCGAAAAAGTCATTTTTGCGGTCAGCGCCGATGAGCTGCGCACCACCTTGATGGGCATGCTGTTGGAAATCCGCAAAGACGAACTGCGCCTGGTCGCGACGGATGGCCACCGTCTCGTCAAGGTGCGCGATACCAAATTCACCTTTGACGGCGCGCCCAATCAGGTCGTTATTCCGGTGAAGTCCCTGCATTTGCTCGGCCGGAATATGGGCGACGGGGATGAAATGACCATCGGCATGAGCCAGGAACACATCACATTCGTGCTGGGGCAAACCACCATTTATTCGAAGCTCATCAGCGGGCATTATCCTGCTTATGAACGCGTAATTCCCACCTCCAATCCCTTAACCATGACGGTGGAGCGTGAGCTGCTGGGCGCAACGGTGCGCCGATCGAGCATCTTCGCCAATCAACACACCCGCCAAATCAAATGGACGCTGGAGCCGGGCGCCCTCACCATTCATGCGCAAGACGCCGAGATGAGCGGCGATTCCCAGGAAACCATTCCGGTGGAATATGCCGGCGACAGGATGGATATCGGCTATAACGCCAACTATGTCCTGGAAATTCTGCGCCACCTGGACACTGAACACGTTTTGTTCAAGCTCAAAGACGGCGGCAGCGCGGCGATTATCGAGCCCGTGCCGCAACCGGAAGATTTGGATGTCATGATGCTGCTCATGCCGATACGCATCAATGAATAAAATTTCTTCGGTATTGTTTAGCCACGGATGTGCACGGATTGAACACGGCTAAAGAAAAAGCTAATCAAATATCCGTGTTTCACACGTTTCAATCTGTGGCTTTCAAAATAAGATGTCAATAAATCAACATGAATGTAAGAACGTAGCGTGGGGGATGGGAAATATGAGCCTGATACATGAAGAGACAACAGAACAGAAGCCCTCATCGGGGCGGCTTTTGAAGTGCATAATGTTTTAGGCTACGGCTTTTTGGAGAAGGTGTATCAAAAAGCTCTGCAAGTAGAACTTGTACGCGGGGGACATACCGCTGAAATCGAGCATCCCATCAACGTGAGCTATAAAGGCGCCATTGTTGGCGAATATGCCGCGGACTTGTTGGTCGATGGCAAAGTCATTGTCGAGCTGAAAGTATCCAAAGAATATAATCCGCAAGACGAGCCGCAATTACTCAACGAATTAAAGGCAACCGGAATAAAAGTCGGGCTGTTGATCAACTTCGGGAAAGAAAAAGTAGAGTTCAAACGCTTTGCTTATTGACTACATCAGGGTTGAATCTTAATTAGTGAATAGAAGCTTTCGGCCACTGATGTGCACGGATGAAACACGGATTTTATTTAAAAGAAAGTTTTTTATCCGTGTTTCATCCGTGCCAATCCGTGGCTAAAAATAAAAAATGATCCTGCGCAAGCTCAGCCTGAGAAACTTTCGCAACTACGACAGCCTGGATCTGGAATTTTCCGCATCCGCCAATTTCATCTGCGGCTACAACGGCCAGGGCAAAAGCAACTTTCTCGAAGCCATTCATCTGCTGGCGGTGACGCGCAGTTTCCGGCCGTGCAATGATCGCGACCTGCTCAAATTCGAACGCGATCATTTTGAAATCTCCGGGGAGTTTGTGGACGAGGCGCAAATTCGGCGTCACGTCAATGTGTGCTACAGCAGCGCGACCGGCAAGGAAGTCAGTCTTGACCGCAAGCGCTTGAGTAGCGCCGCGGCGTTGATCGGCGTGATTCCGGTGGTGCACTTTTCGCCGGAGAGCCACCGCATCACCAGCGGGCCGCCGGCCGAGCGCCGGCGCCTGGTGGACATGCTGCTGTGCCAAAGCTCGCCGGCTTATTTATCGGATTGGCAGGAATACCAGCGCAGCCTGAAGCAACGCAACGCCCTGCTCAACCAAAACGCTTCGGCCAAGACGCTCGCGGCGTGGAGCGAGGCCCTGGCGAATTATGGCTGTAGAATTATCGCGGCGCGCCGGCGTTTTGTGGAAGCCTTTGCGCCGCTGGTGCTGCAGGCCTATCAGGATATTGCATCGCCGTCTTTTTCCCTCCAATTGACTTATCAGAGCCAGCTTGCTGCCGGCGAGTTGACCCAGGAAAATTACCTCAAATTGTTGTCCGCTTCGCATGCGGTTGAAATGCGCCGCAAACAAACGCAAGTCGGCCCGCACCGCGACGATTTTGTATTGGCGATCGACGGCCGCGAACTGCGGCGTTTCGGCTCGCGCGGCGAGCACAAGTCCACGCTGCTGGCGTTGAAAATGGCGGAAGCGACTTACTTCAAAGATAAGTCGGCCAACGCGCCCATTATTTTGCTGGATGATCTGCAATCGGAATTGGATGCCATGCGCCTGGCCGCGGCCGTGAAGCATTTTCAAAAATTTGGGCAGTTGTTTGTTACGGCGCTGGCGCCGTTGGCGGAGGGCATGAGCGCAAATGCAGCGAGATATGAGGTGGTTGCTGGGGAAATGAAGTGGGTGGAGTGACCACACAGAGTTGATGCTTTTTCTTCCCCCGGTCGATGTCAATGATAGCTTTGCCCCCAATAGAGAGCTTTTTCGCTTGCAGGGCTTTGTACTTCATGGTCAGCTCCTTTCGTGAATTGAGAATTTACCGAATGTCTATAAACGAAAAAGCTTACAATCAAGTCCAGTTTTGCTACTGACGGCTCGGGGAAGATAGAAATCGTTCAGCATCTTGGGAGAGACCACGTACAATATCTGACTCATTCGAGAGACAATGAACATGCTAATGACCGTTGCGCATCATCACCAACAGTATCTCCCTTCGTCGGTTGCTAGTCTGGAGAACCCGCAGACCGATATTCCCCGCATTGCAAAGGATAAGAAGCTTTTGGCGGAGATCGAGGCAGCGATACAACAAATTTCAACGGAACATCGCTTGGTTCAGGGCGATGCGCGCAAGTTGTCATTTATAGAAGATGAAACTGTTCATTTGGTCGTCACGTCCCCGCCCTATTGGACCCTCAAGAAATACCGAGATCACAAAGACCAACTGGGAGATGTGGAAGACTACGAAAGATTTTTACGGGAACTTGATAGAGTCTGGGAACACTGCTATCGAATTTTGGTACCGGGCGGGCGTCTAATCTGCGTGGTAGGTGATGTCTGTCTGTCCCGTCGAAAGAACGAAGGAAGACATACGGTCGTTCCACTTCATGCGTCCATACAAGAACACTGCCGCAAGCTCGGCTACGATAACCTCACACCTATTATTTGGCACAAAATTGCGAATGCTGTTTTTGAGGCATCGGGAAACGGAGCGGGATTCTTTGGCAAGCCCTACGAACCGAACGCTGTGATTAAGAACGATATTGAATTTATTTTGATGGAGCGCAAACCAGGTGGCTACCGCAAGCCAACAGTCGCTACCCGCGTGCTGTCTGTGATATCCGAGGATAACCACAAGCAATGGTTTCAATCAATTTGGTCGGGTGTTACAGGTGCATCTACGCGCAATCATCCGGCTCCTTACCCTGAAGAGCTTGCAGAGCGGCTAATTCGTATGTTCTCATTCGTAGGAGACACAGTATTAGACCCGTTCATGGGAACGGGAACTACTACGGTTGCAGCCGCAAAATGGGGGCGCAATTCGATTGGAGTCGAAATTGACTCACACTATTTCGAGATGGCGGAAAAACGCATCCGGCACGCAACAGTTTCACTGTTCTCATATGCCGAAATAAAAACCGAGGTCAAAAGGGAGGATAATGGATTACAGTGATCGCGTTGCGAAGGCTGTTCGATACTTCTGGAAGGTACGAACCCAACAGCACGAAAGACAGGGGGTAACTACTGGTAAGAAGGATGCAGGAAACCGGAGCGCCGTAACCGGCGGGAAACACCTCGACGGTTTCATAAAGCTATTTACGGAACTTCTGTCCGAGGCTGGATTACCCGACACCACGATACATACGACTGCAACGACTCTCCCTGGTTATTTCAGACCGACCAAAAATTGGGATATAGTTGTTGTCGCTGACGGTATGCTCTTAGCGTCAATCGAGTTCAAGGCTCATATTGGTCCGTCGTTTGGTAACAACTTCAATAACCGTATTGAGGAGGCCTTGGGTAATTCTACCGATCTCCTTACCGCGTACCGCGAAGGCAAGTTCAAGCCATCACAACGGCCATGGCTCGGCTGGTTAATATTGCTGGAGGAAACTCCGAAGTCAACAACGCCGGTTCGCGTAGACGAGCCGCATTTCGAGGTTTTCGAGGAATTCAAAAAGACGTCGTACGTGAGGCGTTACGAACTTTTTTGTGAGCGTCTAATGAGAGAGCGGTTGTACGATGGAACCTGCCTCATTCTGTCCGACAAAACTGGAGGACTGAAAGGCAAATTCCGAGAACCTAATCCCGAATTCAGCTTTGCCACGTTTGCGACCTCATTAACCGCACACGCAATGGCCTATGCCAGGTTGCGCAAGAAATAAGACGCCAAAGCGGGTCGGGCTTTTCTCCCGCAGTTCTCACACCACCGGACATGCGGGGCACGCGTCGGGCGGTTCACCCCGTGGGATACATCATCATCTAAGGCAGGGTTATTTTCAAAAGTCTATCCCGCGGGTTGAATTGTAGATCGCAATGAATCGAACAACTATGCAAGCTGCTCGCGCAAGACCAGTGACCACCGACAGAGGACTTGCACCCCCGAGTTCATACCCATGATAGGCGTACACATTCGCTCTGGTGGACAGTGCGACCGTGGCACCAATTTCATGATTAGTGGCGGTGCTCCTCCTATAGGTTTGGGATGCTGGGCCGCCGGACAGAGTTGTCTTATGCCCCCTCTTTGTGCTGTCAAAGGTCGTTTCTTGATTCACTATTACACTTCTACCCCAGTATCGTTGAGACACGAAAATGAAACACTCATACCCTACGCTTGAACCACTAAGATTCCTGCTCGAAATGATCCATAATCGAGCTATGGCTCTTCCAGATTTTCAAAGGGATTTTGTGTGGGATCCTTATGCCACCGACGAATTGATTGAATCCATTATCAGCAACTATCCCGCCGGCACGCTTCTGCGAATCAAGAATGGTCAACAACTACTTTTTAAGCCGCGCGCATTTGAAGGGGCACCTGAATTGAATGGAGCCAAACCTGCATATTTGATTTTGGACGGACAGCAACGACTAACCTCTTTGTACCAGGCATTTTACGGCAAAGGCGAACACCGCTACTATTTGGATCTGGCCAGTTTGGAGAAGGGTAAAGACTTGGAGGATTGTGCTTTCTACATGAAGGCCGATGAGGGGGAAAGGAAGTATGGCACAATTGAACTACAAGCCCACTCGATGGTTTTTCCCATGGAACGGGTGTTTGGCGGTATCGGTGGATTCAGTGGTTGGCAGAATCAAATATTGCGAATCCGAGGTGCGGACACTTCCACTATCCTTGATCTACAAGAGCGACTGACCCGGCTACACAATGATTGGATAAAACCCATAGAAGAGTACGATTTTCCTATGGTGACTCTCAATGAGGAAACATCTGGGCCGGCGGTTTGCATGATTTTCGAGACATTGAATCGAACTGGTGTCAAATTAAGCGTGTATGACTTGCTAACCGCTCGCTTCTGGCCACAAGACTTCAATTTACGGCAGAAGTGGGAGGAAGCCCTGGACGAAAAACCCATACTTGAAGAGTTCAGAATTGATCCGTATTATATTTTGCAGGTCATCGCCTTGCTTGAGCCCGGAGCAGACAAAGACGGGAAAAGTCGCGCTCCATCAATCAAACGAAGTGCTATCCTGGAGATGAAGGTTGAACAAGCAAGAGCGGGCTGGAATGCAGCGGTAAATGGATTGGCCGAAGCTCTGTCCATCCTGCGAGATGATTGTGGCGTACTCGAATCCGGCCTACTTCCGTACAACACAATAGTGATTCCAATGGGAGCAGTATGGGCAACCCAAAAGGAGGTCACTGGAGCAGATGTTGGTGCTAGTCGTGTCAAGATTCTGCGTTGGTTCTGGTGCTCAGTCTTTGGTCAGAAGTATGAAAACGCACCGAACAGTCAAGCCGAAAAGGATTTTGCTGAGCTGCAACGTTGGATGAAGGGTGGGGAACCACCAGAGTCCGTCAGCGAGTTCAAGCTTGAGGTGAACTTACGGCAGGTCAAGCCTCGCCAGCGGGCAGTCTATCGAGGCGTCATGGCACTAATCCTTCAAAATGGTGCATTGGACTTTCACAAGCGCGGAAAGATCACTTCGCAGTTGCTTGCAGATAAGAGGAATCCGGTTGACGATCATCACATATTTCCACGCACATACCTCGACAAGAGGGCAGTTTCCGCCTCATTGCGTGACTGTATCATCAATCGTACATTCATTGATCGTATCACGAATCGTCGGCTTAGCAAGCGCGCGCCGTCAGATTACTTCACCGAGATTCAAACCAAGCAAGGCGAAATCGAAACAAATGAAACACTCAGATCTCATATTCTGCCAACAGGCACTCAATCTCCTTTGCTTGATGATGATTTTGAGAAATTTCTCGATTGGCGCGAACAAGCATTATTGAACATCATCCGACAAAAGACAAAAAACTAGTCGTCAGATCGACCGCGATTTTGAGCACGATATGCAGCATAAACGAATCGGGGCGGGCTTCTCTCCCGCCCTCCCTCACACCATCGGCCAGGCACAAGCCCGCATCCGGCGGTTCACCCAGTAGGATACATTATCGTCTAAGTCAGCTTATTTTCAAATAATCTGTCCCATGGCGTAAACTGTAAATTCCAATGACCTGGTGGGCTACTACGCAAGCTTGTTGTTGAAATCGTTCAGGTCTTTCCTCGCCGCTTAACGACATCGTCCCGAATCGAGGCAGGTGATCCACGACATGGACTTGCATCTCTGGGTTCATACCCATGTTGAGCGTACACTCTGTGTCGTACGGACGCAGGCGCGTCGAGGCAAGGATTCCTTGCTGCGAAAGCACGAGTGCTAGAGGGTACGAATACCTATGGCAAACATCCGTAAAATCCAGAGAAACGGCCAATTGATGAACTTCTACTTGGTCGACGCCAATTTTCTCGCAAACAAGTTCATTCCATACGGTCGAGTGACCAATAATAACGAGAGGATCCGCGTAATGCGATCCCAAGACTGGTGGCTTGAGATTGAAGCTCAGCTTGAGCAAGACAAAGCTGTTGTGTACGTGCCGGATCTTTGTATAGCTGAGGCATTTAAGGTACTCGCAAAAAAATATTATCAAGACCATTACTTCAGGAATCCAGCCGAGTACAAATTTTCGCGAGATCGCCTAATCGACTTTATTCACATGCCACCAAAGGTACTTCGCGCTTTTGGCCGCCGGGTTTCGGTTCACGATATTTCAACTTCACGAGACATTATTATTGCAGTTGACCGTTTCTTTGAGATTTTTTTCAAGCACGGCCTCTCTGCAAGTGTTATAGATCTGATAATCCTGGCCACTGCGAAATATATGATAGACTTCTTCAAGATACCTATGAAACAGATACATATAGTCACACTTGACAATTCCCTTTGGCGTGGCACGCGAAAAATCCCCGATATCCCAACTGCTTTTAATCCAAATATCTCTAGAGAGCTCGCCCAGAAGATTTTTATCTGAATTGCCTGTTTAGCGTACCGGGATATTTTCCCGAACAGTGCCACAATACTAACCTTGAAAAACTAATCGCCTAATGCCAACATGGCCATGACTCTCAAAGAAACTCTCGCTCAGCTCAAGGCTCTCGGCAACGAGAAGGTCCGTGCGCATAACAAAAAGTACGGCGCCGGTGACAATCAGTTCGGCGTTAAGCTGGGCGACCTCCGCAAGCTTGCCGCAAAGATCAAAACTAACCATCAACTGGCCCTCGCTCTTTGGGACACCGGCAACATCGACGCCCGGCTCCTGGCAATCCTCCTGATCAAGCCCCAAGATCTGTCACGCGATGAGATCGATCGGCTGGTGCGGTCCGGCAACTTTGCGCAAGTCGCGGACTGGCTCAATTCCTATGTTGTCAAGAACCATCCTGATAAGGAAACTCTTCGACAGGCGTGGATGAAAGATGATGACCCGTGGGCCGCGCGCGCCGGATGGAGCCTGACCTCGGAACGAGTTGCGAAAAGTCCGGAGGGGCTTGATTTGCCCACGCTTTTGGATCGTATCGAGTCCGAGATGGGAAACGCGGATCCGGCAGCGCAATGGACGATGAATGCCTGCCTTGCCGGAATTGGCATTCACTTTCCCAAGCTTCGCAAGCGCGCCCTCGCGATCGGCGAAAAATTGGGAATCTATCGCGACTATCCGGTTTCCAAGGGTTGCACCTCACCTTTTGCCCCGATCTGGATCAACGAAATGGTGCGCCGGCAAGGTTGAGCAAACGTGCAATACGTGCAGTTTTCGAAACGCTGTTACATTTTACACTCCATTGCCGCGCAGCTTATATCAGTCTTTTGGCCGCCGAATACGTGTTATTCCGCTTGCGCAATTACTGCGAGATAGCCACTACTTTTATTGAATAACCATCAGAAAGGAATTAGAAATGAAACGAGTCACCGGCATTGGCGGCATCTTCTTCAAGTCGAAAGACCCAAAGGCTTTGGCCGAATGGTACCGCGCCTACTTGGGCATCAATGTTGAGGAATGGGGCGGCGCCGCGTTTCGCTGGGCATCTCCCGACAACCCGGCCGGCGTCGGAACAACTGTGTGGAGTCCGTTCAAGGCCGACACGACTTACTTTGAGCCGAGTCAAGCGCCTTTCATGATCAACTATCGGGTCGCCGATCTGCATGCGTTGCTTGCGGCTCTGCGCAGCGAAGGTTGTAACGTCGTGGATAAGGTCGATGAGTCGGAGTTCGGTAAGTTCGGCTGGGTCATTGACCCGGAGGGCAACAAGCTCGAGCTTTGGCAACCACCAGAAGGCCAGTGATCACATGGTTCGGATTGTAAATGGGGCGCGGCCGAACCTCGTCATTATAAAGAATCTCTATTCAGTTTTTGGTCAACGATTAATTCTACTTAGGCAGAGTCAAATTTTTTAACCACGAACACACAAAACACACGAAATACGTCAAATGAAGTTTTCGTGTTTTTTGTGGCACAACTTTTATTGTGCCCAAGTAGAATTAAATAGAAATAGAATTATGCTCGAAAAGCATTATTCAAAATGAAAAATACCGCCTAACCGGTATTCATTGATGAGGCGTTATGCAAAATCATAAAACAAGTGTAGTCGTTACTCTTGTTTTAGGCATAATCCCGGTTTTATATTCAATTGTCGTGGCGCTCTCATTGCTGGACATCTATCAGAACCGGGAGCCAGATTTGTCGGAAGAGTGGACTGTCGTGGTTTTTGGATTACTTCTTTTTGTTCTCTTTGCTTTTTTTGCCATATTTACTACAATTCGTTTATTACGGCAATATGCAGAGCAAAGTTAGGGCTACTGTTTAACAAGCGCGTCGTACGGCGCTAAAAGAATCCAAAGCGCTCAATGCAGCAAGAAGAAATCACTGCACTATTTGATCAACAGGCATCATCGTATGACCAGCAATGGAGCAAAATGGCTCCAATCAACGATGCTTTGCACTTGCTCACGAGTACCGTGCTTTCGGAACTTCCTCCGAAGGCGAAGATCCTTTGCGTTGGGGCAGGAACAGGCGCCGAGATCCTCTATCTGGCCCAGAAATTTCCTCAATGGCACTTTACGGCCGTGGAGCCGTCTACGGCGATGCTAGAGGTCTTCAAGCGCCGCGCGGAGGAACATGGAATTTCGTCACGATGTGTCTTCCATCCGGGTTATCTCGACTCTCTTCCATCGAATCAATCGTTCGATGCCGCCACTGCCTTTCTAGTCTCGCAATTCATACTGGCGCGCGATGTTCGATCAAAATTCTTCCAAAGCATTGCCGAACGACTTTTTCCAGAGAGTGTCTTAGTTAGTTCCGACTTGGCTGGCGACTTGGCCGCGACAGACTGCCGGGACCTTCTTGGCCTTTGGTTTCGGGTGATGGCAGGCAGCGGCATTCCCCCTGAGGGAATCGAGAGAATGCGCGAAGCATACAGTCGAGACGTGGCTGTTCTACCGCCCCAAGATGTCCGCGACATTATCACGCTCGGGGGCTTTGACTCACCGGTGCTTTTCTTCCAAGCCGGAATGATTCACGCGTGGTATGCAAAACGCTCACCGAGCCATGCCGATAAGGATGGTGCAGGCAGCCTGGCGATACCGAGTGTCTAACCTACGATAAGGAGCTTTGATGCACCCCGACACCGTTCGATACAACAAGTCGCTGGCGCCGGCGGATCGAAAGATTTGCGATCTGCTTGCCGAAACCATCGATCAAATTCTGCCAGAGGCGGAAAATAAAATATGGCACGCGCATCCCGTTTGGTTTCTGGAGGGAAATCCTGTTGTTGGTTATAGCAAGCTGAAATCGTGCGTGCGCCTGCTCTTTTGGAGCGGCCAGTCTTTTGAAGAGAAAGAATTGCAGAAGGAAGGCAGTTTCAAAGCCGCGGTAGCGCGCTACACCGCCGCGAATCAAATCGAGCTTAAGGCGCTCAAGCGTTGGCTCAAAAAGGCTCGAGACATTCAGTGGGACTATAAGAACATCGTGCGCCGGAAAGGCAAACTTGAGCGGTTGAAATGAACCTGCGCTTGCCGCGCGAGCAGAGGCCAATAAAACAAAACAGAAAGGCAAAGACAAAAATGCCAAAAGCAAAAGACCTGAACGTAAAACAACGCGAAGAGCTCCTCAGCGCATTGCATGCCCGCTTTGAGAAAAACATGGGCCGCCATAAAGGTCTGGAATGGGCTAAAGTAAAAGCAAGGCTGGAAGCGAATCCTGAACAATTGTGGCCGCTCAATGAAATGGAAAGAACCGGCGGCGAACCGGATGTTGTCGGGTATGATAAAAAGACGGGCGAATACACTTTTTATGATTGTTCCGCGGAAAGTCCCAGTGGCCGCAGAAGTGTTTGTTACGATCGCGAGGCGCTGGAGTCCAGGAAAGAACATAAACCAAAAGACAGCGCGATTGGCATGGCGACTGCCATGGGCATCGAGCTTTTAACCGAAGAGCAATATCGGGAGCTGCAGAAACTTGGCAACTTCGATTTGAAAACCTCGAGCTGGGTGAAAACGCCTGCTAATATTCGAAAACTCGGCGGCGCGCTCTTTTGTGATCGCCGTTACGGCCATGTTTTCGTGTATCACAACGGTGCGGAATCGTACTATGCCGCCCGGGGGTTCCGCGGCGCGCTCAGAGTCTAATCAAACCTGTGGAGAAGGCGCGCCTGATAAGGTCAAAAGAATTGCCCTGCCGCCCCACACCATCAGCTCATCCCGGAACAGCCTTGCACCCATCTGAACCCCAGCAACGCCACTTGAGAACCACAGCGACATCAAATCCGCGCAAGCGCCGGCTCACACCTCGAAGTAGCGCACGAGATGTTGGATTTTTAGAGCGCGGTCGCGTTACTTGCCCAATGAATTCGTAAGGACAGGTGAATATGCATATCATATGGAGGTACATTCGCCCATTACGCTGGTGGGTTGTGCTGTCCTTGGTGCTGGCCGGTGTGGCTCAGATCTTGACTCTGGTCGATCCTCTGATTTTCGGAATGATCGTCGATGAATATGTTCTCAATCCGGACAACAAACCCGACGAGGTGCTGGTGCGGGGCGCGGTGTGGTGGTTGTTTGTAGCTGCAGCAGTCGCCCTGGCAGCCCGGCTCGCCAAAGCGTTCCAGGATTATGCCCTGGCGTTGGTGGTGCAAAAGTTTGGGATGCAGATTTTCAACGATGGTTTGCGGCAGACGCTGCGCCTCTCATTTCAGGAGTTCGAGGATCGCAGCAGCGGCGAGGCCGTGGCCATGCTGCAAAAGGTTCGTACCGACACTGAGCGCTTCATCAATGCGTTCGTCAACATTCTGTTCTCTTCGCTCGTGGGCATAAGTTTTCTGCTGTGGTATGGCATCACCAAGCACTGGCTGCTGATTCCTGTTTTCGTGGTCGGCGTTTTGGTGCTGGGCGGATTGACCGGATTACTCAGCCAAAAGATGAAGGCCGTGCAGCGCATGATCGTTCGCGAGACCGCCAAGATGTCCGGCTCCATCACCGAATCTCTGCGCAACATCGAACTGGTCAAGAGCCTGGGACTGACCTACCCGGAAATCCGGCGGCTGCAGTTGTATACCAAGAAGATTTTCGATCTGGAAATGGACAAGGTGAAGCGAGTGCGTTCGCTGTCATTTCTGCAAGGCACACTGATCAATCTGCTCAAACAGTCCATCCTTTTCATTCTGTTGTGGCTGATTTTTCGCAAAACGCTCACCGCCGGCGAGCTTATTTCAATGCAGTTCATTCTCAATACGATTTTCGTGCCGTTGCAGGATCTGGGCAAGATCATTCTGAATTACCGTGAGGCCGAGGCTTCCATGCAGACGTTCGACGAGTTGATGAAGAAGCCCGTGGAAACCCGGCCGGAGGCGCCGGTGGACATCGGCGAGCTGGAGAGCTTGCGGTTTGATGACGTGGTTTTTAAACACCGCCCCGCAACAGAAAATGCCATCGATCATCTCTCCTTTCAGGTCCGGTTGGGGGATACCGTCGCGTTTATCGGGCCTTCAGGGTCGGGAAAGTCCACGCTGGTCAAATTGCTCGTCGGACTTTATACGCCCATTAGCGGCACGATTTATATTGACGGCGTTCCCGTGAAAGAGCTGCGTTATAATCCGATCCGCCGGCAGATTGGTTTTGTGACGCAGGACCCGCAACTTTTTTCGGGCACGATTCGAGAGAACCTTCTGTTCGTCAAGCCCGAGGCCACGGACGAAGAGATGCACGAGGCGCTGGAACGGGCTTCTGCCACAACGTTGCTGGAACGCTCCGGCAAAGGCCTGGAAACGCGTTTGGGAGAGAGTGGGCTGCGCGTGTCAGGCGGAGAACGCCAGCGCCTATCGATTGCCCGCGCGCTGTTGCGCCATCCGCGACTGTTCATTTTCGACGAAGCAACTTCCGCGCTCGATTCGATCACCGAACAGGAGATCACCTCGGCGATTCGCGAGGTCTCGGGCCGCAAAGAACACATGGTCATTTTGATCGCGCACCGGCTGAGCACCGTCATGCACGCGGATACGGTTCATGTTTTGGAGAAAGGAAGGATCATCGAGTCCGGCACGCATGAGGCGCTGCTCGAAAAGAAAGGGCTGTACTATGCCATGTGGCGGCAGCAGATCGGTGAACGGGATGCGCGCCTCATCCGTTCGGTTGAGGAGATTGTTATTGATGAACCCGAGGCCGAGGCTGCGCTGGCGTGATTTAGGCAAAAGCGTTGCCATGAAAGGACACAGATTGTGTCGCGGCATAAAGCGGCAATTTGTATGAATAGCTCATTTAAAATGTCATCCCGAAGGGATCGTGTGAAGCCCTCAGCGCCATATTCAAACATTCACAAGCGCCCTTCGGGATGACAGCGAGTCACCTCAAATGAAAACAATCATTGGTCTCGATGTTGGCGGCACAAAAACCGCTGTGGTCGAAGGAACAGCCGAAGCGAATATTTTGCAGCGTTATGAATTTCTCACGGAAGCGCATCGTCCTTTCGCTGAAATTTTTCCTCGCCTCGCCGAGTTGATCGATCAAACGATCGCCAACGCCCTTGCCTCGGACCGGCGGCCGGTTGCGCTCAGCGTTTCCATCGGCGGACCGTTGCGCATCCACGAAGGCCTGTTGCTCAATCCCACGCATTTGCCCGGCTGGCATGGCGTTCATCTGCGAAAAGTCTTGTCTGAACAATATCCGCAGCTTCCGGTTTTCATCGAGCACGATGGCAATGCCGGCGCATTGGCGGAGTTCCATTTTGGCGCGGGGCGCGGCCGCACGAATCTGCGCGATTTGGTATTCTTGACGTTCGGAACCGGCATCGGCGCGGGCTTGATCATTAATGGTCAAATCGTGCACGGCGCAAGCGATACTGCCGGGGAAATCGGGCATCTGCGCCTGGCGCCAACCGGGCCGCTTCTGTACGGCAAAGCAGGCTCATGGGAGGGATTCTCTTCCGGCAAGGGGCTGGTGAAGCTGGCGGCACAAATGTTTCCCCAACGCTGGTCTGATGAAACGCCCATCCGCGATCTCGTAAATGCCATGCTGGCTGATGATGAAGAGGCGATGCGAGTCGCGACTGAGGCGGGCGCCTGGCTGGGACGCGGATTGGCAATTTTGGTTGACACGCTCAATCCCCAAATCATCGTTTTAGGCTCATTGGCGGTTGCGCTAGGTGAGAGAGTTTTGGAGCCGGCGCGCCGGACCTTGCGGGAAGAAGCGTTGCCGCAAGCGGTCGAGGCTTGTGAAATTCTGCCCGCGGCTCTAGGTTCGAATATAGGTGATGTGGCGGCATTGATGGCGGCGTTAACTTCTCCAAAAAGATCTACACTGTTTTCAGAAAATGGGTAAATTCGACTAAACGGCGACGAACGGCGAACGATTTTATTATATTTGAAAAGACCCATTTCATCAAACCGCGAATCAACGCGAATGGTCGCTAATCTTTCAAGTCGCGTTGATTTGCGATCATTAGCGGTTTAGATGTGGGAAGTCATTTAGACGATGATTCATTGCTATGCCTACCCCCGTCCTCCACCAAACAGATTTGTTCCGCCCCCACAATGATCCTGATGATCATTGGGATGTGGCCTGCCTCTATGCGCTTGCATACGCCGGCGACATTGAGCTTAAAGGCATTGTAATCGATTTTCCTCCGCCTCACCATCGCGGCGACCCGGATGTGTTGGCATTGGCTCAGATGAATTATATTACCGGTTTGCATGTACCGTTTAGCATTGGTTCTCCCCATGCTGTTGATCGGCAGAATAAATTTTTAAATGATGCCGGCGGCGCCGTCGGAATGATTGTTGAAACACTCAGAGCCTCTTCCTCGCCGGTTGTCATTCACATTGCAGGATCTTGTCGTGAGGTGGCGCGCGCGGGCATGCTCTTTTCGGAATTGTTTCGCGAAAAATGCGCCGGCATTTACGTTAATGCTGGCGCAGGAAGTCGTAGGGCGGCGAAGGATGCTGAGTTGGAATACAATGTCAGACTCGACCCCGTTGCATTCAAGGCCATATGGGACATCCCCTGCCCGATTTACTGGCTGCCCTGCTTCGAAGAAATCACCAATCAAATTCAAGTCAGGGCATTTGGTTCGTGGTATGATTTCTTGCAGGCCGATGTTCTTTTGCATTTGAGCGAAAAAGTACAACGCTACTTTGCTTACGCGCTCGGCAAAATTCAAGAGCCGTGCTGGCTGGATTATTTGCAGCGCGAAAGCGACCACGAACTCCTATTTCAACAGGCGCAGCTTCGCCGCAACATGTGGTGTACTGCCGGCTTTTTCCACGCTGCCGGAAAAGCCGTTGCTGCGGATGGTAAACTATTCTCGAATGATCAAAGCGGCGAGGAGCCGGTTTTCACGTTTGACCCGATAGAGATGCAATGTGACGCCAACGGCGCAATCAACTGGTCTCCCGCCGCCGCTTCACGTGATCGTTATATTTTGCAGGTGAGAGACATTGAAAATTATAGCCGGGCCATGACCACTGCCATGCGATCACTCCTGGCAAAATTGCCATAATCAAAACGCTTATCGCAGAGTGCAAGGCGTAAGCAAATCGCAAAGGAGATTTTTTGAGTCAAGCCACCACCTCCGCGCCAAGTGTTGCCGAAGTTGCCCGGATTGTGGCGATCAGCAATCGCGTGATTCGCAATCTGGAAATTACCGAATGTTATAGCCGGCTTTCGCATGCGATGCAGGCTTGCACCGGTGCTGCGGCCAACTGGTGTACGTTTGCCACCTGGGCCTCGCGCCAGGCGGGCAGCACGATTCGCGGCGAAGATCTCTTGAAGCAATTTGAACGGAACCTGGGACGCCGGGCAAGTGTCCTGGCGCCGCTGCAATCCCTTTATCGCATGCTGCTGCGCAAAGGCTTGTTTGAACCTGATACCAGGCTCGGCAAAGTTGTCAGCGAAATACACACGCCCTTTGATGCGTTCGAGGCTGCAAGTGAGGCCGTGGCTAAGGGCAACCTCAAAGTCTTCGAAGAGATTGGGCGCGAGTTCGCGAGATTCATGGCGAGTGTTCCCGCTGATGCGGATATTGACAGTGGAGAGTTCCGGAAATTTGCCGAGGAATTCCGTCCCGGTCCGCCGCCGGAGGGGCAGGATTATCTGAGAGAGGCATTTGCGCATTATCAACAGCAGCGGCGCGAAGCTGATCCCGCCATTCGCGCGGCAGGGATTCTGCTTGCCAATCTAAAAATCGGACTGCATGAGCAGACGCGCTTGCAGCCGCAGATTGCCGCGGCTGTTGATGCGCCTCTGAAAACCGTGGTGGATTTGGGCGGACGCGTGCTTCGCATACTTTTCCCGCGCTCGCGCGAGTGGTCAGAGAAGGCGCAACGCACGGCGGCCTGGCTGATCGACTGGCTGGCGGCAAAACTGCAAACGGCCGCCGTCAAAATCACGCGCGAAGTTGTCACCGAAGCCATGATGATACTGGCGCTTCCGAACGTTGTGCTCTCGCTGGGACGAAACCTGGAAGCTCCTGTGCCTGCCGTCTTCAGCGGAATACTGCCTCAACAACTTGAGGGGTTTGTCAGGGAATACGATCCGTGCGCCCCGGGCGCGAGTGACTGTGGGGCAAAGGATTGGTGCAACCTGCCGCAGCGCATGCACTACATTCTTCATTTGTTCCGGGCATACGCGGAAGACAACTCGCTGTTCACGCGGCCGTTTACCGATGAACAAGTCGCGCGCTTTCGCGCCGGCATTGTGCCAGATGGTGAGATTTGACAATCCGTTTTTGCAACGAAGGATCAAGTAAG
>SZPB01000108.1 GCA_030263535.1 Cytophagia bacterium CHB2 | reverse complement strand
CGCCAATAAACGCGAATATCCGCTAATTTTAAAATTCGCGCTTATTGGCGTGCATTCGCGGTTTGAGATTTGGGCAAGTTATTTAATCGACAATCCTTAGGAATACGCATGCGCCGGCGCGCGCGGATCCGTAATCCGGTATTCCTCAATCTTGCGCGCCAAGCGCGGCCGTGAAATGCCCAAAATTTGCGACGCGCGGGTTTTGTTCCATTTGGTTAAGCGCAAAATCTCTTCGATCAATTTGCATTCACCATCCCGCAGCGAAAGGCCCTCGGGAGGTATCTCGATGACACGTCCCCAGAACGGCCCTTGAGATTCACGCGCCGGCGCTGGCGCACTTGCCTGAGGTTGCGGCTCTAAACCCAGAGCTTCATAGATTTCCCGGACGCCGATTTCCGCATTATCGCCGAGCAAGACGGCACGCTCCACGACGTGCTGCAGCTCGCGCACATTGCCGGGCCAATCATAACTCATCAAAGCTTCCTCCGCAGCCGGCAGGAATGATTTTGCCGTGGCGTTGTATTCCACGGCGTAATGATTCACAAAATGGCGCGCCAGCAGCAGAACATCTTTTCCACGTTCGCGCAGCGGCGGCAACATGATATTGATGACGTTGAGGCGATAATACAAGTCGCGGCGGAAGCGGCCTACTTCAATGCTTCTTTCCATGTCCGCGTGAGTGCCGGCCATGATGCGCGTTTTCACTTCGATGCTTTGGGTGCCACCGAGACGTCGGAAGCGCTTTTCCTCAATTGCTTTCAGCAGCTTCGCCTGCAACACCAGGCTCATGTCGCCAATTTCATCGAGAAACAGCGTGCCGCCTTCGGCCAGCTCGAACAGGCCTTTCTTGCTGAACTTCGCGTCGGTAAACGCGCCCTTTTCATAGCCGAACAATTCCGCTTCCAGCAAATTTTCCGGAATGGCGGTACAGTTGATCTCAACGAATGGCGCATTTTTGGCTGCTTCCGAACTGCCGTAATGAATCGCGCGCGCCACTACTTCCTTACCGGTGCCGGTCTCGCCGCGAATGAGTACGGTGACCCAGCGCCGGCCAATGATTTTTTGAATCAGCAGGATAACATGCTGCATCTGCGGGCTAGCGCCAATGATGCCGGATACCGAAAAGCGTTCATGCTGTTGCGCCTGAAACACGGCCCCCTTTTGATTTTGCTGCCAGTGCGCATAAATTCTTTTGACGATCTCGTGAAGTTTGAGGGTCTCTTTGGGCAGTTGCAGGAAGTCGCGCACGCCTAATTGCATGCAGCGCACCACGGTTTCAATCGTGGGCGCTTCTGCCACCATCACCACCTCGTGGCGCTCGCTGGCATTGAACAGGCTGCCAAGAAAACGTACCGGCTTGAAGCGCGGCAAATCAAAATCAGCCACAATCATGTCTGGCGCTTGCTTGGCGAGATACGTCTGCGCCTTCTCTTCTTCGTTGCAACAGCACAGCTCAATCGCTTCCCCCTCGGGCAGGCAGCGCCGCACGGTTTCATGCAAATCACGTTCCCCAATGACAAGAATCGTGAATGACTTGTCTGCAAATTCTTTCAATAGAACACCTCATTTCACTTGTTCTCAATCAGCCAATATCTGACAACGTGGCGCATCATCTCACCTGTACCCCGTTACCTCAATTTCCGGGAGTGCGCTCGCGCAAGATCATTCCGCCGAGCTTTGTGACGTTCGCACTTGAAAATGTCATGCAGACGAATCGTGTGAAGTACTCGGCAATTTGCCGGCGACTACACAAGATTCCTGCCGGATGACAAAATAAGAGACTCGTACAAATCAGCGCACCCGTACACAAGCGCATTGTTACATTGCTTTCGCAGGCCTGTCTCCTTGCGGGGCATTGCTGCAACCGCGAATTCATTGACGCAACAGCCGCCCACAAGGGGCGGCGACTAGATAATTTACAGAAACAATACACTAGTTTGCGATATACCACTCTTCAACGTTGATCAGATAGCCGCGCACGTCCATTTTGACATTCTGCAATTGCTTTTTAACGACGGCCACATTGTCTTGATTATATAAAAACACATAGGGGCAATCGGCAACCACCTGCTGTTGAAAAGCGCGCCACAACGGTTTTGCCCTGGCGCGATCCGTTTCCAAGCGCGCCGCGGTTAACAGAGAATCCACTTGAACATTGCGGTAGGCGCCGAGGTTATAGCCATTCTCAATCGCGCGCGAGTGCCAGACCGGCGAGGGATCAACCGCGTACCCCGTCTTCCACGACAGCAAAACCGCGTCAAAATCACGCCGCTGCAGAACGTCTTCGACCAGCTTGCCGAATTCCAGCAGTTCCGGCTTTGCACGGATTCCGACATTCGCCAAATCCGCCTGCATCATTACCAGCGCGTCGCTGCGCAGTTTGTTGTCGGCATTTGTCTTCATCGTAAACTCGAGCACGGCGCCCTCGCGCTCACGCCAACTCTCTTTTGTGCGCGCGCTCCAGCCGGCGTAATCGAGCAAAGCATTTGCTTTTTGCGGATTGAACACTTCCAACGGCAAGGATGCGTCATATGCCCAAAAATACGGCGGAATCGGCCCGGCAACCAACCGGCCCTGGCCGTTGAGCAGCACCTCAACCAGGTTCTGCCGGTTGATCGCATGGATTATGGCCTCACGCACACGGCGATCATGAAAAACCGGCCGTTTGAGATTGAATGCCAAAAAGCTGTAGCCGCGGTCCGGGTAGCGCAGCAGTTGCAAATCCGGATTATGCTCAATCTCGCGCAACTTGTTGGGCGGCACGTATGACAGGACATTGATTTCACCCGCGAGCAAACTCGAAAGCAAAACCGTTTCGTCTGGAACAACGCGAAACACGACGAAATCCAGCCTGGGCCGGCCGCCAAAATAATCCGGGTTCGCCTCGAACACGATGCGGTCATTGGCGCGCCACTCTTTGAGAAGGAACGGCCCGTTGCCAACTGGCTGGCGGTTAAAGGCCGACTGCCGCAATTGCTCCGGTGGCACGTTCTCCAAGACGTGCTTGGGCAAAATGGGAATCTGCAAATCCAACAAGGCATCCGGATAGCTTTTTTTGAAGGTGAAACGAATGGTATGCCGGTCGAGCACGGCCACCGTGTCGATTTCCGCGAAGCGATCGCGTCCGGTATATCCGACTTGAGGATGCACAGCCAGTTGATAGGTGAGCAGAACATCAGCGGCAGTCGTCGGTTTCCCATCCGACCAAAACACATCATCGCGCAGCGTGAAGGTGATTTCTTTGCCGCTGGCGCCAATGTCCCAGGATTTGGCGAGGCGTGGCCGCAGATTCAACTCTTCATCCAATTCACACAAAGTCAGGAAGAGCATCTCTTCGATCACGTGCAACGCATCAGAGTTGGCCGTGCACAATTCCAGCAGGGTGTCAAAATCGCTAGTCAGGCCAATCACAGCAGCCGCTCGCGGCGAATTCGAATTACTGCTGGAGTGGCTGCCGCAACTGCAAATAAAAAAAACCGTCAGCAGAAGCAAAAACTGTTTGCCCGTTCGTCGCATAGAAGAGATGTTACAAAGAATTAGCGCCGAAAACCGCACATAGATCAAGGTTGTGGCTTGTGCCTTTTCAACAAGATCCATTCTGCGGACCTTCAATTTTAAAAACACTTCGCGGGATTCGTGTGTCGCACGCCAGCCATTGCAGCAGACACAATAGGGAGGAAACGGTTTAACCAGGAATTTAAGCCGAGCCCTCTCCAGCCGAAGAACACGCATAGTTGTAGAACAAAAAAGCGCATGTGCGGAAAAAAATTTGCATTACTTAACTATTCCGCAGCCGGCGGCGTGGCGTATATATGCTGTCAAGTGGACTCAGCATTTTAGCAACATGCCTAACCATGCGACAATTCATTCTGCCACGTTATATTTTGCGCGAGCACTTCGGCCCCTTTTGCTTCAGCTTTGCCCTGATTACACTGGCTTTTCTTCTGGAAGTATTGTTTCGTAATCTCAACCGTCTGCTGAGCAAAGGGTTGGCCTGGACCGTGGTCCTGGAATTCCTAGGTTTGAATCTTGCCTGGATTATCGCGACGGCTGTTCCAATGGCAGTTTTGACTGCCACGCTGATGGCTTTTGGCCGTCTCGCGGCTGATAACGAATTCGCAGCCCTGCAAGCCAGTGGTGTCAGCCTGTGGCATCAGGTCCAACCCGTTTTAGTTGCCGCTGCTCTGCTCGCCGTCGCGTTGATTTGGTTCAATGACAATCTCCTTCCCGATTACAATCTCCGCGTGCGCACACTCGCCGAAGAAATTGTGCGTCACAAACCAACCGTTCAAATCGAACCCGGGGTTTGGTATAATGAAATTCCCAATTATGGCTTGTTGGCGCAAGCGCTCGTCGACAGCGCCGGTCAAACCACCATTCGCCAACTGCTCATTGATGATAACAGCCAGACCGAGGTGCGGCGCACCATATCCGCACACTCGGGTTTGATTCATTCGAACAACCCGCAGGGCGAACTGGCGCTGACGCTGTTTAATGGTGAAATTCAAGAAATCAATATCACAAAAGGGGAGGAATTTCGGCGAATCAGCTTCTCCAAACATTTCATGACACTTGGCGGAAAGACGAACGTCATGACTGCCGGCAACGCAGCGCGGCGCAACAACCGCGAGAAGAGCACCCAACAGATGCGGCAAGAGGTAAAAACAGCACGCACGGAAATGGCGCAGTTGCGCGAACACCTCGCACAACTGCCGGCGCAAGAAAGCCTGCGGGGTTTGCGTGATGCAAAACTTGCCGAAACACAACGTCTTGAGACCGCCATCCGGGCATTGTTGGTGGAAATTCACAAAAAGTATGCGATTCCGGCGGCGTGCCTGGTTTTTGTGGTGATCGGGGCGCCGTTGGGAACCCTGGTGCGCCGCGGTGGCATCGCCCCTGGCGCCGGCCTCAGTCTGGGATTTTTTCTCTTCTATTGGACGGCGTTAATCGGCGGCGAAGTGCTTGCCGATCACCGGATACTTTCGCCGGTTTTTGCCATGTGGTTTGCAAATATGACCACAGTTGTTCTGGGCGCATTCCTATTTCGCCAGGTTTCGAATGGCGCTCTCGGTTTGTCCTCGTTCAGGTTTATTGCCCTTATGCCGGCGATTTTTGCGCAACTGTTTTGGCAACGAAAACGTGGGAAGGCACGTCCGGGCGAGGAGACGGCGCGCGCAGATGTTGGCTTATCGCAACTCCAAGAAACTAAAATCGCAAAGATGCTTCGCCTTATCGCATTGGGCCGGGAGGTAAAAACAAACGGGAATCACGATGCCATCACATTTGATGTGGTGGAACCGGAATTCATGCATCAATGGCACGCAGCGCCTGAGGCGCGCCAGCTCGCCACACCAACTTCACGAAACGATGCCCAGGCCCTGCTCGAAACCTTGTTTGAGTTTGTTGCCCGGGCGCAACTTGATTTGGCGCTGCTCAGCGATCGTAATGGCCTGGTATTGGCGAGCAGCGCGAAACCCTCGCTGCAATTGTTTGAGGTTGATAAACTCGCGACGCTCGCAGCCGCGCAAATGACTATGGCCCACAGCCTCGGAGCCGCGCTGCAGGAAGACGGTGAATTCACATGCATTTTCCAAGAAGGCACGCGCTTTCAACTCTTCATTTATCTAATGGAGCAGGACTTCATTCTAACCGCTTTGGCGAAGAAAACCACTGCACTCGGGTTGGTACAAATTCATGCCAATGAAGCTGTGACCCGGCTGCGAACAACGCTGCAGGATGGGAGGAAAAAAGGTTTGCCGGATTCGGGGAGAGACATGAGGTTTGCCATTTAAATAGCGTACTCATCTTTGAAACCGCGAATGACCGCCAACCTTCGCTAATTTTAAATCGTTTTCGATCGAGTGAATACGTCGTTTAGAAGAATCTTGTGAGGATCCGATTGTGCAGGAAACTTTACATGATTCTTCCAAAATGACAACATCGCCCCTTAAGTTTGCCTCGGATTTGGCCAAACATGCAATTGAATGGTATTTTTTCATGCACTCGCTGACACCCAGTTTGGCCAGGCTGGCCTGCGCCAGATCGACGCCCGCTTGCGCCTCATGGAGACGCCGATTCTGTCACTCCTCGCCCATCAAGGCCAATTGCAGATCGTTATTCGCTTACAGAATCAATTATGCGGAACGTGGAAAAGCTGTCTCCCCGTCTTGAGCAACGCAAGCAGGCTGTTCGCGCGACTGCATTGAGAGTCTGAAAAAAGTAAGGGCCGTGCAGCACAAAGTTCGAAGACTTCAAATGCGTATCGCGAAGGCAGTACAGTTTGCTGGAGTTATCTCCCAGGAAAATGAGATGGGCTGCGGTTCGAGAGTTACTACCGGGCTGCTCCCACCAGGTCAGCCTATTGAAATGTTTGAGCCGTATGACGAGAAACCACTCTGTACGATTCTGAGGAGAGATCGGAGCGCAAGCCTCGTGGCCGACCCGATTCATTTCTGAATATCTTCGAACAAGATCCCAACATATAATTCCGCTTGTAACGGATGTCGTTGCACACTATCTTCCGCCATGATCAAGAGATTTAAGCAGTCTTGGTTGGAATATTTTGGGAATACGGTTGGTGCAGTACCATTGAAGAGGATAATCACAATGTTACCCCAATATCGACAACCGACGCACCCCGGCGAGATAATCCGCTATGAGTTTCTTGAACCATTGAACCTTACCCAACAACAACTTGCGGATGCGATTGGCGTTACTCGTGTGCGCATCAATGAAATCATTTTGGGCAAGAGATCGGTTACCCCGGATACTGCATTTCGTTTGGCAAGATTTTTCAATACAACCGCGGATTTTTGTATGGGGCTCCAGATCAACTATGATATGTGGAAAACCCTGCAATCAAATAAGGCCGAATATGCGAAAATAAAATCGTTCAAAAAGAAAGTGGCTTGATTTTGCAAGGTGAAATATGCGGTTCTGTTTTCTAAGCAGCTCTGGGCAGACTCCAGCCAGCTTACTGCGGATATTGACTGGCGGCTCAGCCGGCACGCTTCGCATGCGACTGAACCGCCATAGGAGACCAAAACTTCAACAAAGAATCACGCCAACTCGAAGCGATCCAGGTTCATCACCTTGTCCCACACCGCGACAAAGTCATGAACGAACTTTTCCTGCGCGTCCGCGCTGGCATAGACTTCTGCCAGGGCGCGCAGCTCGGAGTTGGAACCAAAGACGAGATCGACGCGCGTGGCGGTCCATTTGGGCGCGCCGGTTTTGCGATCGCGGCCTTCGAACACTTCCTGATCTGCACCGACGGCCCTCCACTCGGTGCCCATGTCGAGCAGGTTGACGAAAAAGTCGTTGGTGAGCGTGCCCGGCCGCTGCGTGAACACGCCGTGGCGGCTGCCGCCGAAGTTGGCGTCGAGCATTCGCATGCCGCCGATGAGCACCGTCATCTCCGGCGCCGTTAACGTCAGCAATTGCGCTTTGTCGATCAACAGCGCCTCGGCGGGCACACTGGACTTCGCCTTCTGATAGTTGCGAAAACCATCGGCGAAAGGTTCGAGCACAGCGAAGGATTCGATATCAGTCTGCTCCTGCGAAGCATCCATCCGGCCCGGCGTGAACGGCACCGTCACCTGGTAGCCCGCATTCTTCGCCGCCTGCTCCACCGCCGCGCAGCCAGCCAATACGATTAAATCAGCTAGCGAAATCTTCTTGCCGGACTTCTGGCCGCGGTTGAACTCGCTCTGGATGCCTGCCAGCGTGTTCAGCACTTTCGCAAGCTGCGCGGGCTGATTGACTTCCCAATCCTTCTGCGGTGCTAGGCGAATCCGTCCGCCGTTAGCGCCGCCTCGCTTGTCCGACCCACGGAAGGTGGAAGCCGACGACCACGCGGTGTAAGCGAGTTCCGCGATCGACAAGCCGGAGGCCAGCACTTTGGCCTTGAGCGCCGTAACGTCCCTGGCGGTGACGAGCTTGTGATCAACCGCCGGGATCGGGTCTTGCCAGATCAGTTCTTCCGCAGGCACCTCGGGGCCAAGATAACGGGCGCGCGGGCCCAAGTCGCGATGGGTAAGCTTGAACCAGGCGCGGGCGAAAGCATCCGTGAACTCATCCGGGTGCTCATAAAAGCGCCGTGAAATCTTTTCGTAGATCGGATCGAAGCGCAGCGAGAGATCGGTGGTCAGCATAGTGGGCGGATGCTTCTTATTCGGATCATACGCGTCAGGAATCACCGCAGGCGCGCCCTTGGCAACCCACTGCCACGCACCAGCTGGGCTTTTGGTCAGTTCCCACTCGTAGGCGAACAGGTTTTCGAAAAAGTTGTTGCTCCATTTCGTCGGCGTCTTTGTCCAGGTGACTTCCGGCCCGCCGGTGATGGTGTCCGCGCCTTTACCGGTGCCATGTCTGCTCAGCCAACCCAGCCCCTGCGCTTCGATGGGCGCGGCCTCCGGCTCGGGACCGACAAGGCTCGCGGGGCCGGCGCCGTGCGCTTTGCCGAAGGAATGGCCGCCGGCAATCAGCGCCACGGTCTCTTCATCGTTCATTGCCATGCGCCGGAAAGTCTCGCGGATATCGCGCGCGGCCGCAAGGGGATCGGGATTGCCATTCGGGCCTTCGGGATTCACGTAGATCAGACCCATCTGCACGGCAGCCAGAGGATTCTCCAACTCGCGGTCGCCGGAGTAGCGTTTGTCTTCGAGCCACTTGCCTTCTGCGCCCCAATAGACGGATTCATCCGGTTCCCAGGCGTCTGCCCGGCCGCCGGCAAAGCCGAAGGTCTTGAAGCCCATGGACTCGAGCGCGACATTGCCGGCGAGGATCATCAGATCAGCCCAAGAAATCTTGCGGCCGTATTTTTGCTTGATTGGCCACAGCAGCCGGCGCGCCTTGTCGAGGTTGGCATTATCAGGCCAACTATTGAGCGGCGCGAAGCGTTGCTGACCGGAACCGGCGCCGCCGCGGCCGTCACCGATGCGATAGGTTCCTGCGCTGTGCCAGGCCATGCGGATGAACAGCCCGCCGTAATGGCCGAAATCCGCCGGCCACCAGTCCTGTGAGTCGGTCATCAACGCCGCCAAATCCTTCTTCACTGCCGCCAAATCGAGGCTCTGGAACTCCTTCGCGTAGTCGAAATCCTCGCCCATGGGATCGGAGAGCGAAGAATTCTGGCGCAGGATTTTAAGATTGAGTTGGTTGGGCCACCACTCGCGAATGGTCTTGACTTCGCCGGCCGCGGCCGTGTGGTTGAAGGGGCATTTTGATTCTGTTGACATAGATTTACCTCGCGTGAATGATGAGCATTTACCTACTTATCGCGACGGCTGCTCGCGTTAATCAGAAATTTAAGTTACGCACACTAGCGTGATATTTCCAAGACACTATTTGGATAAATGTGATAGGTTATGACTATGAGCCTCGGCCCGCTTCCCTTCACGTTGCGGCAGATTCAATACGCTGTTGCTGTCGCCGACTCGCTCAGCTTTCGCAAAGCAGCAGAAAGCTGCCACGTCTCGCAGCCGTCTCTGAGCGCGCAGCTCGCGCAGATGGAAGAGGCGCTCGGTGTGCGGCTCTTCGAACGCGACCGGCGGCGGGTGCTCGTCACGGTTGCCGGCCGCAAGATCATCGAGCGTGCTCGCCTCATTCTGCGCGAGACCGTCGACTTGTTGGAATCCGCACATCGCTCCGCCGATCCGCTCTCCGGCACGCTGCGCATCGGCGTGATTTCGACCCTCTCGCCGTACCTGCTGCCGCGCTTGACTGCCGCGTTGCGCGAAACCTACCCGCGCCTCACGGTTCTCTGGGCTGAAGACAAAACCGACTCCTTGATGCAGAGTCTGAAAGCCGGCACGCTCGACGCTACTCTCCTCGCGCTCGAAACCCACATTGGCAATGTTGAGCACGAGATCATCGGATCAGACCCGTTTGTGCTCGCCACGCCGGTGGGGCATCCGCTGGGGGCAAAGTCTTCGCCTGCAAAGGCGACGGAGTTGAAGGGCGCCAACGTGCTCCTGCTCGATGATGGCCACTGCTTTCGGGAGCAGGCGCTTGCCTTCTGCTCGAATGCAAAAGCTCACGAGCTTGAATTTCGAGCAACCAGCCTCTCGACGCTGGCGCAGATGGTCGCCGGCGGCGCGGGCGTAACGTTGCTGCCCGAGATCGCCGTGGCGACCGAGGCGAAGCGCGCTGAGCTTGCGATTCGTCGCTTTGCGCGGCCAGCACCCAAGCGCACGATTGCGCTCGTGTGGCGCAGCCGCTCGCCGCTTGGCCCGGCGCTTCGGCAGATTGCGGCCACGGCCCGGACCGCCTATAGCCACGCCCCGGCTGCGGGCGTTCGCCGCCGAAGCTCAAGAAAGCCGCAGAGGGCAGGCAAAACCCCTGGCAAAAAATCGCCGCAATGAGAATTCACAAAGAGATTTGTGAAGCCGCCTCGAACGGACTTCAACTGATGCACAATAAATTAAGGTAACCCGAATCTGCAAAAAGAACAAACAAAGAATGAAAAGAAGTGATTAAATTCATGCTTGACGAAGACGAGAATGCCGGCCCTTACGAACCTACAGAATCTCCGTCTGCGAAACTTGCAGAAGCGACCTACGAAGCAATCAAAGCGGTTAAAAGGCTTCCGGCGAAATTAAACGGGAATCCATACCGCGTGTGGGTGGCTCTCCCAGTTCACTTCAGATTGAAATAGCGTAAAGTTGGTTGAAATGCGGTGTAAGAAAGGTGTAGTTGATGCAAGACTTGTCTATGCGAGTCAGGACGGGCTTCTCTCCCACCCCGGGACTCATCACCGAACGTGCAAGTCTGCATGCGGCGGTTCACGGCGGCTAATGATATGATACTGGAGTTCTTCGGTTGTGATCATTCCTTCATGAGACTCTCTCAGATTAACCACAATCATTTCTGTTTATTCGAAGCGAGATACGACTGTACAAATGCTTTCAGCTCCGGCCGCGTCAAACCGATTTTGACAGCTTCTTCCATCGCCTTTTCTTCTGCCCAACCTTCTGCGACAACCCGATAGATCATCCAAAATGCAGCAACGCGATTGGCGCTGCCGCAATAAATTAGCATGGGATAGTTCTTTTTGTCCTGTACGGTTTTGATGAACTCCTCAACGTGCTTGGGATCTGGCGCAGCCGTGACTACCGGAATTTGAATGTAACGCATGCCGGCAGCTTCAGTTAATTCGCGATCTTTTTTGAGATCGACGTTTTCCTTATCGGTGCGCAACGTCAGCACAGAGCGATAACCATTGCTTGCGAGCTTGGCAAACGCGGCTGACTTGGGCTGGCCGCCGGTTGCGATATTCTCATTCAAACAAAGCACGCGCGGAACCTCTGACTTGAGCGCCGCTTCAATCTGCACCAGCCTGTTTGCGTTGTTGGAATCTTTCTCTTGCGCGCTCGCTTTAATCACAAACAGAGTGATCAACAGCGGGAAGACGAGTTTTTTCATCGCCGATTCATCCTTTTTGACTTTCACAGTATAAAATGGCCTGGCCGATCATCAAAAGAATTTTCTGGCATTGTAATCCGGCCACGCCTGGAATAAAGACCCAAGAACGGCGAAAATGTTGTATTCGGGAATCGCCCAAGGAAATGTCTGTGGAAGGCGAAAGCGGGCAAAAGAGAGCTCACGTGTGGGTATCACTCGTTGAAACCATCTTTTTTGTTCGATTCGAGGTTTGATGTTGTGTCGAATTACAAGGGAGAACGGCTGGAACAGCGGCATTGCGATCAGACACACGCGCAAGAGATGCTTGAAAAGGTCGAACGATTTTTCGTGAATGGACTTTGGCAAACAGAGTTCTGTCGACAAGTAAGCCTCGGCTATTATCCGTGCCGGTATTGGCTCAACACGCATCATCTGAAAAAGCGCTGCCAACTCCTGCGGCCAGAACTCCGGCGATTTCATCCCCCGCGGGTCGCACCAAACCACGCCTTCAATGAACCCGACATCGTTTCGGATACGGGTTCACCGAAAGGATACGATATTTTGCGTCGTTTTTAAAAGATCACGATGGTGCTGATGAAAAACTTCTAGATATCATGGTCGGCCGTCTTCTCCCACTTCACAATCTTCAAATCCAGCACAAAGATCGCGTACAGCACCGGCACGAGCAGTAGCGTAATGAACGTGGCGACGGTGAGACCGCCGATTTGCGCGTAGCAGAGCGGTTCCCACAGCGGGCCGCCGTGCGCAGCTAATGGGAATAGAGCGAACACGGTGGCGCCGACGGTGATCATCACTGGCCGCAAGCGCATGATGCCGGCGTCGAGCAGAGACTCGATCAGTGACTCGCCGCGTTCGTGCGCCTCTTCGATGAAATCAAACAGCACGATAACGTGGCTGACGATGACGCCGACGAGGCTCGCGACGCCGAGAAAGCCCATGAAGCCGAACGGCATATCCATAATCCACAGCGCCGCCAATGCGCCGACGATGCCGTAGGGAATGGCGGCGAAGACGAGCAGCGGCTTCACCGCATTCTTGAATTGCACGACCAGCGCCATGAAAATCATCGCGATGGAGATACCCATCACTATTCCCAGTTCACCGAATCCTTTGACTTGCTCTTCATACTCTCCGCCGATTTCCATCTGGTAGCCGGGCGGCAGCGCTCTTTCAAATTCCTGCACCTGCGGCATGGCAGCATTCAACACTTCCGAGGCCAGCACGCCCGCCGCGGGAAAGCATGAGATCGTGATGGTACGGAATTGATTGCGCCGCTGAATTTTTTCCGTTTGCATGCTATAACTCATCGAAGAGATTTGCCGCAGCGGCACTTTCTTTCCGGTTTGTGTCGAATAGACATAAAAGTTCTGCAAATCCGCAAGCTGGTTGCGTTCCTCCATGCGCATGCGCGCGATCACCGGAATTTGCTTGTCACCTTCCCGCAAAACCGCTACCGAATAACCGTTCATGCCCATCGCCGAGGAGACCGCGACGTCCAAGTTCGTCACGCCGGCGAGATTAGCGCGATCAGGATCGACTTCCAAATTCACGACAAAGCTTTGCGCGCCCCAGTTGTCTTGCACGCGATCGGCCAGCGGGAGGGCGCGAAAAATGTTTTTCAGTCTTTCTGCCTCGGTACGCAGCGTGTGCAGATCATCGCCGGAAAGGCGAATCGCAACCGGAATGCCGATGGCGCTGGTCTCGAGCTGCCGCATGTCGATTCGCGCGCCGGGTATTTCGGCGGAAAACGCGGCCTGCAACGGCTCAATGAGATGATGCGTCAGGTGCTTGTCTTTGAGTTGCACGATGATTTGCGCATAGTTTGTTTGTTGCGGTTCGGGCGCGACCGAAAACCAAAATCTCGGTCCGCCGCCGCCGACAAAAGTCGTGAGTGATTCCAGAATGTCGAGAGGCCTATCATCTTCCGCGTGTGCTTTGCCATATTCATCAATCACGCGCCGCGTGATCGCTTCCACGCGTTCGGCCGTTTCCCGCGTTGCCGAGAGCGGCGCGTCTTCCGGCAACCACACATCGATATAAGAAAGATAAGAAAGATCTTTGGGCGTGAATTGCGTCTTCAGTTGCGAACCGAAAAATCCACCCAGCGCCAGAAATGCCAGCGAGCCGCCAAGAACTTTCCAGCGATGCGCGATGGCCCAATGCCCGACTTTGTAATACCATCCGGCAAATCCTCGGTTACGGCGTTCTGCTATCGCCAGATCTTTCTTCTTGCTCGGCCGCAGCAGATAATAACCGAGCAACGGAATAAACGTCATCGACACCAATCGCGAAGCCACGAGCGAGCACGTCAACACAATCGGCAGGCTGTAGAGAAACCGGCCCATGTCGCCGGTAAGCATGAGAAACGGCAGGTAGGCCACAATGTTCGTGATGGTGGCGTACAGAATTGCCGTCGCGAGTTTCGTCGGCCCGAGCCACGCGGCAATGATGGGCTTGTGGCCGATGGCGAGATCGCGTTTGATCGCGTCGCCGGCCAAGACCGGATCATCGACGAGCAGGCCGAGCGCGATGATCAGTGAAGCGATGGAGACTTGCTGCAAATCGACGCCGAGCACGTACATCATGCCGAACGTCATCGCCAGTGTCAGCGGAATGGAAAGCGCCATCAGCACGGCGGAGCGCCATTCCCAAAAGCCAACGAGCGCGATGAGCACGACGAGCGCGATGGCTTCGTACAAGCTGCTCATGAACAGATCGATGTTTTCGGCGACTTGCAGCGGCTGATCGGAAGTGCGCGCGAAGATCAAATCTTCCGGCAACCGATGCTTGACATTCGCCAGCGCTTCGTCAATGGCTTCGTCGAATTCGCCGATCTGCTCGCCGGGCCGCATTTGAATGGCGAGCGTGATGGCGCGCGAGCGCTGCCAGTTGCCCTGCGCATCGCGCCATGTGTAAAAATTCATAAAGCGCGGCGGGCTGTCATAGCTGCGATTGATCTCCACCATATCGCCCAAGTAAACCGGCGAGCCGTTTGGCGAAGCGGCGACGATGACGCCGCCGATTTCTTTTTCGCTTTTAAATTCGCCGGTGGGCGCGATGGCGAGATTTTTTCCTTCGTATTCCACCACGCCGCCGGGCAGCGTGGTGTTGCGCGCGCTGAGAATATCGCGCAGGTTGTTTGCTTGCGCGCCATACGCCGCCAAACGTTCCTACGAATACGCAAGGTACACAGCCTCATTCAACACACCGGCGCGATCCACTTTGGACGCTTGCGGAACGGTTTGTATCGTACGCTTGATCAGCTCGGTGAATTCATTCAGCTCGCGATAGGTATATTTATCGTCGGCAGGTCCGGCAAATTTCTTTTCAGTCTCTTCGAGGTTGCGAATGACGATCGGCGGCCAGCCGTCCGGATGCAGCTCCGCAGTGCGCAGATGATCTTTGATGTAATGCTGAATGTAGGCGTGCATCTTCGCGTCGTCATAATCCGAGATGCCATCGACGCCGAGGAAACCCGAGCCTTCGATGAGACGCGGATCGCGAAGGACGCCTTCGTTTTGTGCTAATCGAGCGAAGGCTTCGAAGCGGCGTTTGGCCAAATCTTGCTCGACCGAGGGCGGGAACCAATAGATGATCGCCATGCGCTCGTTGGCACCATTGGTGTAAAGCGGGGCGCGGGCTTGTTCGAGCGCGCGTTCTACCGCTTTGGCACGCAACGAAATTTCCACTTCGCCGATCTTCGGGCTGGCGACGGTGAGCATGAGCGCCGCCGTACTGCCGAAATCTTTGATGAAGTTGATCGGCTGCACGCCGTCCGGCAACGAGGCTTGGAGATCGTCGAGCTTGAGCTTGATGTCGTCGAATTGCTTGCCGGTCTCTTCGATATTGTCTTGCAACGTGACGTAGACGAATGAAACGCCGACGCGCGTGGTCGATTCGATTCTTTTAACGGTGATATTCTCAGCCATTTTCTCTTCGATCTTGCGCGTGACGAGTTGCTCGACTTTCTCGGTCGCCACGCCGGGCCACGGGCAGATTGCCACGGCGACACGCACCGGGATGTCCGGGTCTTTGCGTTGCGGCATGTTCAAATATCCGAACACGCCCACACGAACGTCGCGATCAGCACTATCCACGAAATGTGGCGGTTCTCGGTGAAGAAGCGCGCGGTGTTGTGGGTGTTTGGGATGAACCAGTTGTCAGATTTGTGAGCCATTTTGTTTTCTCTCATTCTCGAATTTATTTTTTTTCGGAATTTCGACCCTTGACATTGAGTATCAAAATTGGTACACTGCATTCAAATGAAGGATCACCTACGATTACAGGTCGTTTTTTATCGAACCGATTCCGGAAGGGAACCTGTTCGAGAATGGCTGCGAAGCCTGCCACGAGCTGAAAAGAAGGTCATTGGCGAAGACATCAAGACTGTGTGCAGTTTGGCTGGCCATTGGGAATGCCTCTGGTTCGAAAAATCGAGACCGGGTTATGGGAAGTTCGATCCGATTTGGACAATCGGATTGCTCGTGTGCTCTTTACGGTTCATCAGAACGTTATGGTGCTCTTGCACGGCTTTATCAAGAAATCTCAAAAAATGCCGCCGACTGATCTGAGCCTTGCAAGAAAGCGATTGTCAACTCTCAGGAGAAATCAATGAGCAAAAAAAACCTCGGCAGCAATTTTGACAAGTTTCTTGAAGAAGAAGGCTTGCTCGCAGAAGCGGAAGCCGTAGCCGTAAAACGAGTCATTGCTTTTCAGCTCGCCCAAATCATGAAAAGTCACAACATTTCCAAAGCCACGCTGGCGAAGCGTATGCAAACCAGCCGCGCAGCGCTCGATCGTTTGCTCGATCCTCAAAATGGCTCTGTCACTTTGCATACTTTAGAACGTGCTGCCGCAGTATTGGGAAAACGGCTAAAAATTCAGCTTATTTGATTTTCTTCAAGAAAAACTAAATAAAAGTGCGCTAAGGGATAATCCTCACTTCCTGCGAATCTACCACCAGCGTCGCGCCGCGCACGATCACCTTTTCCCCGCCTTGCAATCCTGCATTCACTGAAATCGAGTTTCCGACCACGTCTCCCAAATTTATTTTTCTCTCGCGCGCGGTGGATTTGCCATTTGATTCTTCCACGACAAAAACCGTGTAGCCTTTCGGATCATGGCGCGGGCGCACGATCGCATTCAGCGGCAATAACAGGGCCGACGGAGACGATGCTTGCGCTGCAATTTTCAACGCCGCGATCATGCCGGCTTTAAGGCGATTGTCCGGATTCGGAATCGTGCACTCCATCTCGAAGACACGGCTGTTCGGATCAGCCGAAGGCGCGATGCGCGTAATGCGGCCGCGAAAATCCACGCCGGAAATGGCCTCGGTCGTGACGATTTGATAATCGCCCATTTTCATTTGGCCGACGATCATGTCCGGCACGCCGAAGACGGCTTTGACGGCGCGCGTGTCAGCGAGTACGAATCCGGGCATGCCGAGGGCAGCCAACGTTCCCACTTCGACGTTTCTGCGCAACACGAAACCGTCCATCAGCGCTTGCAACGCGCAATCTCGCAGCGCTTGCGCCGCTTGATCGTAGCGCGCTTGCGCCGCGGTGTAGCCGGCATAAGCCGCGTCATAATCCGCTTTGGAAACGGATTGATTTTCGAACAGCTTGGCAGCGCGATCGAAATCCGACTTGGCTTTGGTGAGACCTGCTTGCGCCTCTGCAACTCGGTCGCGATATTCATTGGCCCGTACACGGGCCATTACCGTTCCTTTTTTGATGAAATCGCCTTCCTGCACGTTGCGCCGCCGGCCATCAACTCCGGTCACTTGAAAGATCTCTTCGACATAGCCGCTGGCTTTGAACGCGAGATCAACCTGCACATCCGGCTTGATGTTGGCGGAGTAACGCAGGCCATTCTCACCTGCCGTGTTCGCAACCGTCCACACCGTCACGGGTGTCGGCTGCGCGATGCGCTCTTCATGCTTGTTGCAAGCAGCAAACACAATGGCCGCAACACAAAATAGATTGAGAATTCTTTTCATGTTATTTTCTCCAAATTATGATGAAGTGCATTCGCCGGATTCGAGTCAAACCAACTTACATGATCAATATAACAAACGGCTGGGTGTAGCCTCATGCATCAAAAGGTGTAATTCGCGGTGTAATCTGAGCAAGCATGGACGGCTTGATTTTGAGCATGTTATTTCGTATCACTGCTGTCCGGTTAAGCTCAAAAATTGGTTTTGGACGAACGAAGAATAACGAGTTAGCTTCAGAAAAAGCTAAAAATAAAAATTTCTCAAAAACAA
>SZPB01000107.1 GCA_030263535.1 Cytophagia bacterium CHB2 | reverse complement strand
TCGGAAACAAAATACCAGGGTTTTCGCACGGTTAACAGCGATTCCATTCGGACGCAGCGCCCCAGAACATACTGGCAGACCGTCAAAGACACTCTAAGAGTGGGCCGCATGCCGGATCAACCCTCGCACATTGCCAACCTGACGCTGGGCTACGATTACAAGGGCTTTTCGGCCAGGTTCTCTTATCTGTATCAAACGGATATCAGCACCTATGTCGATCCGATTAATCCTCTGTTTGACACGTTTTCATCCGCCTATGGACGTTTCGACATCACTCTCAAGCAACGGCTGACCGGAGACATTGAGTTATTTGCCAATTTTAACAACATTAACAACAGATCTGATCAAAACTACCGCGGGTCGTCGACCTTTAACCCGTCGTATATCGAGTATTATGGCTTTACCATGGATATCGGCGCCCGCTATCGGCTTTAGACGTTTATCAAACCACTTAAGGATTGCCATTTAAATAACCTGCTCATTTCTCGAAAACCGCTAATAGACGCGAATGTGCGCTAATTTTAAAATTCGCGTTTCTTCGCGTTTATCAGTGGTTTGAGATATGGGAAAGTTATTTAAACGTCGTTCCTAATCAACCCAACCATCATTACGCGATTGGAGGCTTAAGATGAAGCTGAGGTACGGATTCATCCTGTTGGCTCTCGGTTTGGGAGTCCTCTTGGGAGCAGCGCCGCAAGCGGGCGCGCAAAGCCCGCTGGTTGTCGAATGGGAAACCGCTCCCGGTTCCGATGTTCCGATTAAGAATGCCCTGCGCGATGCGATCGCCAACGATACCGGCCGGCCCGCAGACCGCGTTTATGTGCTCAAGCGCGGCGGATTTTATTGGATCACCGATCGCATTCAAAATGCGGATTTTCCCCTCACGATTGAAGGTGAAGCCGAGGCCGCACCCGGACAAACCGATTTCGGACCGGCTATCATTCAGCGAGTCGTTCGGGACGACGGTACCGGTCCGGATGGCACTATGTTTGAAAGTTTACATGATCTCACGTTGAGAAATGTTTGGGTCATGGGCCAAACTGATCAGGGGGTGTTGTCGACCTATGAGCCGATCAAGCTGTTGGGCGACGGCAAGCGTTACGTCTTCGATAACGTGATTTTCGACCGCAACGACTGGCATCATCTCGGTCCGGACGGCCCCAACAACAACTTCTATATTACGAACTGTAAGTTCCGCAACATTTTCGGCCCCACCCAAATCTGGGAAGGCCTGGGCGTCCGCTTTGAAGTCGGCGCGGACACAGTTGTGATTGAGAACAACACCTTTTTCAACATCGGTTTCACGCCGTTCCAGTCTGAAGCCGTGCCGGTGAATTATCTGCGCTTTAACCACAACACGCTGGTCAACATCGGGCGTTCCTTCCAGGCGGGCAACATCTGGAAACAGTGCTACGTGACAAACAATTTGTTCGTGAACTATTTCTGGCACGGTGAAAGCGAAGCGCAATACACCGACCCGAACCGCGTTGATCCCTACACCGGTTTCTTCGGCATCGGCGCTTTGCCGGCGCGCTTCGGCACCAACTTCGACCGTGAAATCGTGCTGGCCAACAATGGCTACTGGCGTGATCCGCGTTTTGATGCATTCGATGCCGCTCAGGTGCCTCCCATCCGGCCGCAACCGTTGGTCAGCGACACGACGCAGGGCTGGTTTGACGCATGGGATGCCATGGTCATCCAGAATAACATCGAGGGTAATCCGAATCTGACAACCTATATCTCGGATGCCCTGCTCGACAGCATGACAAAGCACATCTCAGAGCTTTTTGCGAATCCCCAAATCATCCCGGCGACGCGCTATTTCTGGGATGAAGGCCGGGATGAAACGAGCTTTGTAAACAGCATTTGGCCGCTGCCGGAGAATTTCACGTATTCCAACACGCAATTCCAGACGGCCAGCACCGATGGTTTGCCGCTGGGCGATCTCAATTGGTACCCGGCGGCAAAGGCCACATTCGAAGCCAACAAAGCCCAGTATGTTGCCGCCATCGAAGACCTGGCTTCCGCGCCTGTGCTTGACATTGTCACGACGCAGGAAGCGGAAGATGTGACGATCGGCAACGGCGCAACGGTAACGACCGTGCAAGGGTTCACCTATTATCAAATGGACGGCGGCGGTTTCATTCAATGGACTTTCGATGTGCCGACTGCCGGCGTCGCCGAGCTGGTCGTTCACACGCATCTGCGCGGCAATAGTGACAGAGGCCAGCGCATCATCATCAACGGCAACCCCACGATTCGAAACAACTCGAATTATGGCGAGTATTTCTGGTCCGGAAGTCTGGGTGATCCCACGAACCAATGGTTCGATTCGCGCATCACGCAGGCCGGGCTTATTGCGGGTGCGGATTATCTCAATCTGTCCGCGGGCACCAATACCATCCGCATCGAACCCTCATGGGGTTATCAGAATTTCAGCAGCATTCAAGTCATTGTTGGAGGAAACACCATCAATCTGACGGCGCCTGATGCGGAAGCGGAAGGCGTGATTCCCCATGCTGAAGATCCCATTGGCACGCCGGTGGCTTGGGCCCCCAGCGGCTTCAAGTCGGTTACACTAGCGGCCGGTGGCAGCATTTCACTCAATGTCGATGCGCCCTACAATGGCCGCTACATGATGCGCGTGTTTTATGCCGCCAGCGGAACCGCGAGCGGAGAGCTCGCCGTTGATGGTGCGGTTGTCGTTCCCAATGTTTCTTTTGCCGATACTTCGGATGTCTTTTCCGATCAATTCACGATGAGTGCCGGTAATCATACGATTACATTGTCTTCGGCGGCGGGCGGCGTCACGGTGGATTATCTGCAAGTGATTGCCTTTGTTCCCACCTCGGTTGCCGATCGTAGCGAATTGCCGGATGGTTACTTCTTGTCGCAGAACTATCCGAATCCGTTCAACCCGACCACAAGCATCAACTTCTCCGTCGGCAAGCCTACGCACGTCAGGTTAACGGTGTATAACGTGCTGGGCCAGAACGTGGCGACTCTCGTGAACAGCCGGTTGAGCGCGGGGACGCACGTGGTACAATTCGATGCCAAGAAACTCACGTCAGGCGTTTATTTCTATCGCCTGGAGGCGGATGATTACATGCTGCAAAAGCGCATGATCTTGGTCAAATAAGCGTCGCCACACCGGAGTGAATGACACAGGGCGGCCGGCATGGCAAAAACGTACGTGCTGGCTGCCCTGTTTTTTATGTTGGGAGCATGCCTCGTGAACAATTTGGATTTTGCCCGCAGTCATTCCGCCGGCATGCGCCGCGGGCTGGGATTGTTGATGAGTCTATTATTTGTGTCTGGTGCGCCGGAAACAAGTTTTGCCCAAAAATTTGTGCGGCGAACACAGGAGGCGGGTTTTGCCTCCGTTACCCGCTCAAATGGCGCAGCCTTGGCTGATTATGATCGCGATGGCGACGTGGATGTTTACTTTGTCAACCCCGGCATTTATCAGGCCAATGATCCGAGCACGTGGAATCGCTTGTTTGCCAACCAGGGAAACGGAACGTTTCTTGATGTTACCGCGCAAGCGGGTGTTGCCGGGCGCAACGCAAATGCAACGCAAAACCCTACGGGCATGGGTAATAAAATGGGTGCCGCCTGGGGTGACTACGATAACGACGGCTGGCCGGATCTTTTCTTAACTCATTATGGTCCCATTCAGCTTTTTCATAATAATGGCAATGGCACATTCACAGATGTAACTGCGCAATCCGGCATTACCACCCGCCGCAATCAATTGAGCAGCAGCGCGCTGTGGTTTGATTATGACAACGACGGCGATCTGGATTTGTATATCTCGATTTACGGTGAATTCTTTTCGACCTCCGCCGATCGAAGCAACAAGCTGTACGAAAATTCCGGAAATGGTGAATTTGTCGATGTGTCAAGCGCCAACGGCGCCGCCGACAAAGGCATAACCTGGACTAGCGTTGCCCTCGACGCCAATCATGACGGCCATCTGGATCTCTATCTCGCCAATGATTTCGGCCCTAATAAATTTTATTTGAACAACGGCGACAAAACATTTCAGGAGAAAACCGCCGATTATGGCCTGGAAGATCCCTATCACGGCATGGGTCTGGCCGTTACGGATTGCGACGGAAACGGCTATTTTGATATTTATCTCACCAACATCACAGAAGCAGGCTTTGATCAAGAAACCAATCCGCTCTTTCTCAACACTGGACAGGGCCGCTTTTATAACTATGCGGTGCAGGCGGGCGTCTCGCAGGCGGGCTGGGGTTGGGGCGCAGCGTTTTTCGATTGCGAAAATGACGGCGATGAAGATTTATTCGTGGCCACCGGCAATTTTACGCCGGAATTTCCCAATGAATTTTTTCGCAATGAATCCGAAGAAGGCGATTTTAGATTTGCGAATGTTGCGCATGAAGCCGGCGTGGCAGACAGTACGGTAGCGCGGAGCGCGGCGGTTTTCGATTATGACAATGACGGCGACCTAGATTTGCTTGTCTCCAATTTTTTTGAGGCACCTTTTTTATATGAAAATACCGCGACAACAGGCAACTGGCTGCGCGTGAAGCTGGAGGGGACGGAGTCGAACCGCGATGCGCTGGGAGCTGAAGTGGAGGTGTGGACGAACGGCGTGTCCTATAAAAAGTACTATCATGGCGCACATTTTCTCACACAGAGCATTCAGCCCTTGCATTTCGGTTTGCACGAGGCGCAAAGCGTCGAACGCATTCTTGTAAAATGGCCGGGCGGTTTCACCGAAGAAATCGGCGCGGTAGCGGTGAATCAAACTCTTACTCTCAAAGAAAAAAACGGCGTAGTCACCGTCTCGTCCGGCCAGAGAGTAACCAATGAAACAACGCCGCGGACACGCCCGAGTGGGATGCGTTTGTTGGGCAATTATCCCAATCCTTTTAATGGCGCGACACAAATTCGTTTTGAGATGTATGCTCCCGGCATGGTTGAAATAACGATCATGAACGCTCAGGGAAAAATAATACATAAACAGCAGGAATCCTTTTCCTCGAATGGAGAAAAAATCATTCGCTGGAACGGCGTTGATCATGACGCCAATCCCGTAAGTTCTGGAATTTATTTTTATCGCCTGACCAGGAACGATGCTTATGCTGGCAGCGAAGTTGGCAAAATGCTTTATCTCAAATGAAGAGTCCAATCAACCTCATGTTATCATAGAAAGTGCAGCACATGGCAAGTTGTGTTCTATGCTCCGGCCATATGAGATTCACTTCAATTTTAAAGATTCGCGGCCGGATGCTAACGAAAGGAGAAGTACTATGGGATATCCGTTTTTTTTTGCCGGCCGCCGCGCGGGGCGATCCCGCCTTTGTGTCGGAATCATTTTGAGCAGTCTTCTGCTTTGCGCGTGCGCGCGCGAAGAACTCCGGGTTAAAGCCTCGCAGTATCGCTTTAAGCTTGATGGTGAGAACTATCGCCTCCGTTCGATCACCTCCGAAGGTGAATCCAAATTTTATAATGAGCTGATCGGGGCGGAATTCATGGCGGTTGATTTCGATCAGGATCGCATCCTGGACTGCATTTTGCTGGGAGAAGCAAGCCTGGAGGAAGCGCAAGCGATTTACGAGTATGGTTTGAACGAGTTGAGCAAAGAAAACAAATTGCAGCTTCGCATGCCAACCGCCAAGCGCTATCAGCACGAAAGCAACGATCTGCGCCTGGAAATCATTAGCTTTCAACGCACGAACGGCCAGCCGTTCAATGAGTTTAAAATTACCGGCGCGCGCCAGATGGTTACACCGCTGCTCAATGTGTTTGTCGACCGCAACGCCGACGGCACGTTGGATGAGGTGTTGAAGGGCGCAATGGCCTTGGAAAAAGCGCAGGCGCAATACGCTGAAATGATCGAAGCGGGTCTGCAAAGACAGGCATTGATCCGAACCAATGGAATGATTTTGGTGAAAGAGCCATAAGCGCATGTTCAAAGTGGAGAGGAGAACATTGCTGAAGCGGAGCCGGATCAACGGCCTCATCATGCCAGGCCTTTTGTTGATGCTCGCGGCTTCTGCATGGAGTTGCCCCTCAACGTCGGACGAACATCGGAGAATTCGGGAAGAAATCGAAAAATCGCTGCGCATCGAGTTGTTGCATGCTTGGTATCCTATTGCTATCGACACGCTGCACGGCGGTTTTCTCAGCGACTTCTCATTTGATTGGCAACCCGCGGGCCGCCAAAACAAAATGATCGTGACCCAAAGCCGCCACGTGTGGACCGCTTCGCAATCGGCCATGTTTTTCAATGACGATCGCTATCGCCGCATTGCGCAGCACGGCCTTCGTTTTTTGAAAGATAAAATGTGGGATACCACTTATGGCGGCTTTTACTGGCTGCGCAACCGGCAGGGCGAGGCCATGTCCGGCGCGGATGATGGAGGCAAGGCCGCTTATGGCAATGCCTTTGCCATCTATGCGCTCGCAAGTTACTATGCCATGTCCGGCGATACCTCGGCGTTGTATCTTGCCCAAAAAACATTTCACTGGCTCGACCGGCACAGCCGCGATCCGTTGCATCGCGGCTATGTTGACCGCTTGACGCGCGAGGGGCTTTGGCTCAGCCAAAGTGACGCAAACCTGAACGCGCGTAAGTTACTCATCTCGAGTTGGAAAGATCAGAATTCCTCCATCCATTTGTTGGAAGCCTTCACCGGATTGTATAACGTCTGGCCGGACAGCCTGCTGCGCGAACGTGTGCTCGAAATGTTGGTTCTGATTCGCGACACCATCACCACTGAAAAAGGCCATCTAACGCTGTATTTACAGCGGGATTGGACGCCGGTTTCCTTCCGTGATTCTTCTGACGCCGTGCGGAAAAAGAATTACTATTTCGATCATGTTTCCTTCGGCCATGATGTCGAAACCGCTTATTTGATGCTGGAAGCCTCGCATGTTTTGGGTCTCGAAGCGGATGACAAAACCTTGCGCGTTGCCAAGCGCATGGTTGATCATGCGCTGGCTAATGGTTGGGATAACGACAACGGCGGATTTTTTTATCAGGGATATTACTTCGCCGGCGCTGACACCATCACCATCATCAACGAAATCAAAGAATGGTGGGTGCAGGCCGAAGGGCTAAACTCTCTGCTGTTGATGTCCAAGCTGTTCCCCCGGGAAAAGAAGTACGAGCAGGCCTTCAAGAAACAGTGGGAGTACATGAAGCGCTATCTCATTGATCATGAGCATGGCGGCTGGTACAAAGAAGGCCTGGACAAAAGCCCGGAAATGGTAAAAAGCGCCAAAGGCTCTGATTGGAAGGTCAATTATCATGAATCACGCGCGTTAATGAATTGCATTAAAATGTTGAAATCCGAGCATGAGTTGATTAAGCAGCGCGCAAAACATCAGTAGATATGGATAGGGAAGGAGCTTATGAAAAATATTCTGCGGTGTGTATTAGCGTCATTGGGGATTTCAATTTTTCTTGCCGTTGTTCCGTCGCTGAGTCAGTCTAAGCAGCAGAAACTGCCGTTCATTCGCGTGGAGGGAAATCACTTTGTTGATGAGAGCGGCAAAGAAATCATTTTTCGCGGCGTATCATTTTCTGACCCTGATCGCCTGGAAAAAGCTGGGCAGTGGAACAAAACCTACTTTGAAGCGGCGCGGAAGTGGAATGCCAATATCGTGCGATTTCCCGTGCATCCGGCCGCCTGGCGTGAGCGCGGTGAAGAAGAGTATCTCAAATTGTTGGATCAGGGTGTGGCCTGGGCCGGCGAGTTGGAGATGTATGTGATCATCGATTGGCATTCCATCGGCAACCTGCGCACGGAATTATTTCAACATCCCATGTACAATACCACCAAAACCGAAACTTTTCGCTTCTGGAAAACCATTGCCGCAAGATATGCCGGCAATCCCGTGACGGCATTCTATGAAGTATTCAATGAGGCCACGCGTTTCAACGACACGCTCGGCAAGCTGACCTGGGAACAGCACAAGGAGTTGATGGAAGAAATTATTGCAATCATCTATGCGCACGATAAAACCGTAATTCCGTTGGTCGGCGGACTTGATTGGGCTTATGATCTCAGTTTTGTGAGAGAAGATCCGATTGCTTACCCCGGCATCGCGTATGTCACGCATCCTTATCCGCAAAAACGTGAAGCGCCCTGGGAAGGAAAATGGGAGGAGAGTTGGGGATTTGTCGCGGACAGATATCCGCTCATGGCCACCGAGTTCAGCTTCATGAGCGCCGGCGGGCGCGGCGCGCATATTCCGGTGATTGGCGATGAAACCTACGGCGAAGCCATCATCAACTACTTCAACAAAAAAGGCATCTCCTGGACCGCGTGGGTGTTTGATCCTTCCTGGTCGCCGCAATTGATCGAGAATTGGAATTTTGAACCGACACAACAAGGCCGTTTTTTCAAAGAGAAGATGATGCAGCTCAATCCCAAGCCAGTAAAATGATAGAGCCGGCTAGGCTTCAAGTTTACAGGAGATCATTTTGCGATGGAACAATTTTGCCCAAAGGAAGGGCGATTGCTCCGCGAAGAAGCAAAAAACCTTATGAACACGACAACGCAGAAACTCACAATCAAAGAAAAGGCCGGATATGGTTTTGGCGATTTGGCCTCGGTGCTGTACTGGCAAACGATCTCGGCCTATCTGCTCTATTTTTACACAGACGTCTTTGGCATTACCGCAGCCGCGGCCGGGACAATGATTTTAGTGAGTCGCTTGTGGGATGGCGTCAATGATCCGATGATGGGCATCATTGCCGACCGCACCAACACGCGCTGGGGAAAGTTCCGGCCTTATCTGCTATGGTTTGCTGTTCCGCTGGCTATCGTTGGCGTACTAACGTTCACGACGCCCGATCTCAGCGCCTCCGGCAAATTGATCTATGCTTACATTACTTTTATTTTGTTGATGATGTTGTATACCGCCATCAATATTCCGTATTCCTCGCTGTTGGGCGTTATCACGCCGGATCCCATCGAGCGCACGAGTGTCTCTTCGTACAAATACATTTTTGCTTATCTCAGCGGCACGATCGTATCGGCTTTTGCGCTGCCCCTTACGGTTTTTTTCGGAGCCGGCAACGAGGCGTGCGGCTGGCAGTTGACGATGACGGTATTCGGCCTCGCCGCCATCATTTTCTTTTTTATCACGTTTATCTCGACGCGCGAGCGCGTCCAGCCGCCCAAAGCGCAAAAAGCGTCGATCGCGCAAGACTTAAAAGATCTTGTCGCCAACAAACCCTGGATACTCTTGCTCTTTACCACGCTGTTGATGATTCTCTTCGTCGCCACCCGCATGAGCGTGACGGCGCATTATTTCAAATACTATGTCGGCGATCAAGAAGTGACGATTTTCGGCAAGACGCATACGTATGGTTTTGTCGCGCTTACCTCGGCATTCAATGCCATCGGGCAATGGCTGGCAATCATCGGCGTCATCTTTACGAACTTTTTTGCCAAAAAGATCGGCAAGAAACGGGCCTTCCTCATTCTGTTTGCAACGGCGGCGGTGTCTACTGCAATATTCTTTCTATTGAAACCTGAAGAGGTGATTTTAATGTTTATCTTTCAGGCGATTGGCTCGTTTGCCGGCGGACCTTTATCGCCGCTCATTTGGGCCATGTATGCGGATGCCGCGGATTATTCAGAATGGAAAACCGGCAGAAGAGCTACAGGTCTGGTTTTTTCCGCATCGACGATGTCACAAAAATTTGGCTGGGCCATCGGCGCATTCCTCGCGGGCACGTTGTTGTCGGCGTTTGGATTTCAGGCAAACCTGGCGCAAAATCCCGAGGTGCTGTCGGGGTTGAAAGCGCTGATGAGCATTATTCCGGCGGCAGCGGGGTGCGTGGCAATTGCATTGATTCTGTTTTACAAATTGGATGAAAGCACGATGCGGCGCATCGCCATGGAATTAAATGAACGGCGAGGAACGGCAGAATGAAAACCATAGGCAATTTCATCAAGGCATGTCCCCGCGCCTTCCTCTTTACAGCTTTGTTTCCGTTTATTGCCTCTCATTCCGCGGCGCTTGCCACGAAATTCGTTCCGGCCAATCATCCCCACATTCAATATTGGGGCAGGTGGGATTTGTCGGATTCCTTGCATGCGAAGCACTCCTGGCCGGGCGTCGCGCTTTATGCGGAATTCAGCGGAACCAGCATTGGTGTGCGCATGGCCGATAACGGGAATTACTACAATGTTTATCTCGACGGGACGTTGCATCACATTTTTCACGGCACTGCGGCGGAAGAATCCGATTACCTCCTTGTTGATGGTTTAAAAGCTGGAAAACACACGGTATTGTTGACGAAGCGTAACTGCGCCCAGAATAAAATTTATTCGTTCTCCGGCTTTTTACTCGATGAGGGCGCGCAGCTTCTCCCGCCGGCGTCCGCAATGAAGACGCACAAGATTGAATTCATCGGAGATTCGTTCACCGTTGCGGAAGGCAACGAAGCGACGGTATTGAGCATGCCCTGGGAAGAAACCTTTCCGGTTACCAATCTGGACAAGGGATTTGCCGTGATCGTCGCCCGGCACTTTAACGCACAGTATCACATCACCGCGCGTTCCGGCATCGGAATGGTTACGGATTGGTCAGGAGATCATACGCTGAACATGCCCGATCGTTTCGATCGCGCCTTGATGGACGCGCCTGAACCCAAATGGGATTTTCAACGATGGGCGCCGGAGCTGGTAGTGATTTGCCTGGGATTGAATGATTATTCCGGATTGAAAGACCAGGCTGGCAACGTTTCCGGGGAAAATTCCACGCTTTATCGCAAACGGTATCATGAATTTTTGGCAACGATTCGCCGCGCTTATCCCGGCGTGAAAATTCTTGCGGTAGCGGCGCATGTTGCGTGGATGCGTGAGAACGCCCAGCAAGTTGTGAATGATGAGCGTAAGTCTGGCAAGCGCGATATTTATTTTGCGCAGTTCGATTATTTTCAGGATGGATATGTGGCGAACGGACATCCCAATGTGGCCTCGCATGAAAAAATTGCGCAACAGTTGATCACTGCCATTGAAGCAAATGATTTGTTATCCCGACGTTAGTGTACCATTACCTTGAATGATTCATGCGGTTGACTGTGCCATCCAGCAAGGATCTTTTGAAGTACCAGGCCTGAGGCCGAGTACCTCGCAAGGTCCCTGCGGGATGACAGTGTGAAGATAGATGAATTAATCAAAGTGACAATGTAACAGGAAAACCGTGCAATGAGAAACTTGATTGTATTGATCATTTTGCTCGCGGCGCTGCCGGCTTTTGCACAGAAATTCGAGGGCCTGGCCTTGACGCCGCCCATGGGCTGGAACAGTTGGAACAAATTTGCTTGTGAGGTGAATGAACAACTGATTCGCGAAACCGCGGATGCCATGGTGAGCAGCGGCATGAAAGCGGCCGGCTATGAATATATCGTGATTGATGATTGCTGGCACGGAGAGCGCGATAGTCTCGGGTTCATTCAGCCGCATCCGGAGCGGTTTCCCTCCGGTATGAAAGCGCTGGCGGATTACATTCATGCCAGGGGTCTGAAATTCGGCATTTATTCCGATGCAGGATGGAAGACGTGCGGCGGACGGCCGGGCAGCCGCGGTTATGAATATCAGGATGCCATGCAATATGCCAGGTGGGGCGTGGATTATTTGAAATACGATTGGTGCAACACTGAAGGGCTGAATGCCGAAGGCGCATACTTGACCATGCGCAATGCGCTGTATGCCGCCGGCCGCCCCGTGGTTTTTAGCCTCTGCGAATGGGGCAGCAACAAGCCGTGGGAATGGGGAAAAAATATCGGCCATCTCTGGCGCACCACCGGCGACATTACCAACTGCTTTGATTGCGTCGTTGATCACGGCACCTGGAAATCCTGGGGCGTCACCTACATTCTCGATATGCAAAAAGGCCTGCGCGTGCATGCCGGCCCGGATCATTGGAATGATCCCGACATGATGGAGGTTGGCAACGGCATGTCAGTCAGCGAAGATCGCGCGCATTTTTCCATGTGGAGCATGCTGGCCGCGCCCTTGATGGCCGGAAACGATTTGAGAAACATGTCAAAAGAAACGGTGGAGATTCTCACCAACCGGGAAGTGATTGCAGTCAATCAAGACTCTCTTGGCATTCAGGGATTTCAATACTCCGCACAGGACAGCCTTGAGATTTGGTTTAAACCGCTATCCGCAGGAGAATGGGCCGTGTGTTTTTTGAACCGCGGCTCGGCAGTAAAGACGATCAATTTCTTGTGGAAAGAACACGCCATCGTTGACTCCTTTGCCAAGCGGGAAATTAATTTTAGTCAAACCCAGTTTGCCATTCGCGATTTGTGGGCCAGAAAAAATTTGGGTAAGACGAATAAATCATTTGTCAGTCAGCTTGCCTCGCATGAGGTAAAATTGCTGACGTTGACTCCGGCAAATAAATAGTCTCGAATTAACCGCCCGTTTTACTGCGCAAGGTTCGTTGCTTCAAAAAGTTGCTTTGCCGTTCACGAAAGACTGTTGCCAGGCGGCGAATCGATGGTTTCAACTCATGAGTCCGGCCATGGAAAAAGCAAGAACGCCCGGCAAAGATCGCAAGAGCTGCACATGAAGAAGCCGCTGTGCCAGAACTTTTTAACTGATCCTCAACACAAAGGGTGACATGTATGAGCAAAATGATAATAGGCGCGAGCTTACCCGGCATTCCGTGGGAAGATAAACCCGCGGGTCTGCACGAAGTGGTATGGCGTTACAGCAAGAATCCGATAATTGATTGGAATCCCATACCGCGAGGCGCGCGCGCGTTTAATAGCGCGGTACTTCCTTATCAAGGCGCTTTTGTCGGTGTTTTTCGAATTGATCAAAAGAACAGCCGGCCCTCATTGTTTTTTGGGCGAAGTGAAGATGCGATCAACTGGAAAATAGAACCGGAGGGTATTTCATGGGTTGATGAAAAAGGCCGGCCGGCGCCGACCAGTTATGCCTATGATCCTCGTTTGTTGAAATTGGAAGATAATTACTATATTACCTGGTGCGACGATTTTCCCGGGCCTTCCATCGGCTTGGGAATGACAAAAGATTTCAAAACGTTCACACGGTTGGAAAATGCCACCATGCCGTTCAATCGTAACGGCGTTTTGTTTCCGCGGAAAATCAAAGGACTTTATGCCATGTTAAGCCGGCCCAGCGATAGCGGCCACACGCCCTTCGGTGATATCGTTTTGAGTTACAGTCCGGATTTGACGTATTGGGGCAAACACCGGCACGTCATGGCGAGCGGCGGAAAGAATTGGTGGCAGGGAACGAAAATCGGCGCCGGTCCGGTGCCGATTGAAACCAAAGAAGGCTGGCTATTGCTGTATCACGGCGTGGTCACTACGTGCAACGGTTTCGTCTACAGCATGGGTGGCGCGTTGCTCGATTTGGACGAGCCGCATAAAGTACTCTATCGCACGAATGATTATCTGCTCACGCCTGAAAAGCAATATGAACTCGTGGGATTTGTTCCCAATGTGGTGTTCCCCTGCGCGACCCTTTGCGACGCGGATACCGGCCGGATAGCAATCTATTACGGCGCGGCGGATACGTACACGGCAATCGCTTTTGCGCAAGTTGATGAACTGATCGACCATATCAAAAGCAATTCAACTTCAGCCTGAGGTGATGCTAACGGTTTATCTGTTTTTCGACAGAATTTTCTGGTGATCAGTTTTACTGCAAAAATTCCATTTGGGACATACACGAAATTCTCTATTGGACATTACGAGCAATTACGATGAAAGAATTTCCAGCCGATTTTGTCTGGGGCGCGGCCACCTCGAGCTATCAGATTGAAGGCGCCTGGCTCGAGGGCGGCAAGGGGTTGTCGATTTGGGACGCCTTCTGCCACATTCCGGGAAAAATCAAAAACAACGACACCGGAGACTTTGCATGCGATCATTACTATCGTTTCGCTGAGGATGTCAAGTTGATGGCCGATATCGGCCTGAAGGCTTACCGCTTTTCTCTCTCCTGGCCGCGGATTCAACCCGATGGCCGCGGCAAACCCAATTTCAAAGGCCTGCGCTTTTATTCTGATTTGATCGATGCCCTATTGGCGCATCACATCACGCCCTGGATCACGCTTTATCATTGGGATTTGCCATTGGCTCTGCAAATGGAATACGACGGCTGGCTGAATCCCAAACTGGCAGAATTTTTTGCGGATTATGCGGCCATTTGTTTCGAGGCGTTCGGCGACCGCGTCAAACACTGGCTCACATTGAATGAACCGTGGTGCAGCGCGGTGCTTGGCCACGGCTTGGGTGTGCATGCGCCCGGCCGCGTTTCGCGCGATGAACCTTATCTTGCCGGCCATACGCTCTTGCGCGCGCACGCGTTGGCGGTGGAAAGATATCGCACGCAATTTCAAGCGCAGCAGAGGGGCGTGATTGCCATCACCAACAACTGCGACTGGCGTGAACCGCTGACCGCCAGCGAGGCGGACAAGCGGGCGGCGCAGCGCGCGGTGGAGTTTTTTCTCGGCTGGTTTGCCGATCCGGTTTATTTCGGAGACTATCCTGCGGTTATGCGTGAGCGTCTCGGCAAACGATTGCCGCAGTTTAATGATAATGAAAAAAACTTGCTCAAAGGTTCGACGGATTTTTTTGGATTGAATCATTACTCAACGATGTATGCCGCGCATGCCCCCGCGCCCAAAGTCACTAACGCCGTTCTTGACAACGCCGGGCTGAGTGAAGATCAAGAGGTTGTGCTCAGCTCTGATCCGGCGTGGAAGAAAACTCAAATGGAATGGAACATCGTTCCCTTCGGCTTTCGCAAACTGCTGCACTGGATTGATGCACGCTACCATTCCCCCGATATCTACGTCACGGAAAACGGCTGCGCCCTCGCCGATGTCATTGAAAACGGCCAGGTCAATGACCTTCAACGTATTGCCTTTCTCGAAGAGTATCTTAATGCTGCGTACGAAGCACTCGCCGGCAAGGTCAAACTCAAAGGCTATTTTGTCTGGTCGTTCCTGGATAATTTTGAGTGGGGCGAAGGTTATTCGAAGCGTTTTGGATTACATCATGTCGATTTTCGCAGCGGCCAGCGCTTACCCAAGGCTTCCGCAAAATGGTATGCCGAAGTCATAAAACGTAATGGATTGTTGTCGTGAGTGGCAAGCTTAGCATTTTTGTGTTGCAAGAACAGCATTATCGCCAGGCAAAATTAGCCACAAGCAAATGCCAAATCGTCAGAATCGGCTAAGAAAGAATTCGCACACCAATTGTTTCTTGCTGAGGCGTGTGGCCGCAACACCACGGTCTGCCTTGCGCGCATAAACCGGAAGGGAGAATATGCAATTACATTGGATCGACATTAGCATCATTATCGTCTACATGGCGGCGATGGTGATGATCGGTTTCATGATTTCAAAACGCGCCACCAAGAACATCGATTCCTATTTCTTGGGCGGAAAAACCATCCCGTGGTATGTTCTCGGCATCTCCAATGCCTCGGGCATGTTTGACATCACAGGCACGATGTGGCTGGTGTACGTCACATTTGTTTACGGCTTGAAGGGGGTATTCCTGCCGTGGCTGTGGCCCGTATTCAATCAAGTCTTTCAGATGATTTATCTTTCTCTCTGGCTGCGGCGTTCCAACGTGATGACCGGCGCAGAATGGCTCGAAACCAGATTTGGTACGGGCATGGGGGCAAAATTGAGCCACATCAGTATTGTCACATTTGCGCTGGTCAGTGTCATCGGTTTCATGGCGTATGGGTTTATCGGCATCGGAAAATTTGCTGCCTCGTTTTTGCCGTGGGATATTTCTCCCAACGCTTATGCGCTGATCTTTACCGGCATCACGACGCTCTATGTAATCAAAGGCGGCATGTTCAGCGTGGTCTTCACCGAGCTTGCGCAATACGTCATCATGGCCGTTGCTTCCATCGCCATCGGCGTCATTGCCATCAACCGGGTCAGCCCGGAGGCTTTACAGGCCGCGGTTCCCGCCGGTTGGAAGAATATTTTTTTTGGATGGAATTTGAATCTCGATTGGACGGGCATTCTCGATTCCGTCAATGCCAAAATCGCGGCAGACGGTTACTCGCTGTTTGCGATTTTTTTCGGCATGATGGTTTTCAAGGGTTTTCTCGTGAGCGCGGCCGGCCCGGCGCCGAATTACGATATGCAGCGCGTGCTCGCCACCAAATCCCCAAAGGAAGCGGCGCTGATGAGCAGTTGGGTTTCCATTGTGCTTTTTTTTCCGCGTTATATGATGATCGCAGGCTTGTCCGTGCTGGCCCTGGTCTTCTTCAGCCCGCAACTAAAAAGCATGGGAGACAATCTCGATTTCGAGTTGATTCTTCCTTATGCCATCGGCAACTTCGTGCCCATCGGATTGATGGGCGTACTCATGGCCGGCTTGCTGGCCGCGTTTATGTCCACCTTTGCGGCCACGGTGAATGCCGCGCCTGCTTATCTGGTCAATGACATCTACAAGCGTTTTATCAATCCCAATGCCGATGACAAAACCTATGTGAGAATGAGCTATCTTTGTTCATTTGCCGTCGTCGCCATCGGCACGTTGTTTGGCTATGTGATTGAGTCGATCGATTCTGTGACGCAATGGATTGTGAACGCGTTGTGGGGCGGTTATACCGCCGCCAATGTCTTGAAATGGTATTGGTGGCGTTTTAATGGCTATGGTTATTTTTGGGGCATGGTTACCGGAATTCTTGCCTCGCTAATCACGCCCATGGTCGTGGATATTTCTCCGGTCATCTACCAGTTTCCGATTATTTTTGCCGTGTCGTTGTTGGGATGTATTGCCGCTACTTTTGCAACCAAATCCGATGATATGGAAGTGCTCAAGCGTTTTTATAAACAAGTTCACCCCTGGGGTTTCTGGAAACCGGTGCACGATTTGGTGATAGCGGAGGACCCGCATTTCAAGGCGAATAAAGCTTTCAAACGCGACATGTTCAACATCGTCATCGGGATCATCTGGCAAACCAGCCTGGTGGCGCTGCCGATTTACCTTGTGATTCAAGAAAAAATGTCCGTTGTTTACGCCTTGATCGTCATCGCCATCACCAGTTTTATTTTGAAGAAGAATTGGTATGACAAGCTGGAAGATGAGCCTGAAGCTGTACCCCGGAAGGCTTAAGCCGCCTCAGGTAATGCTGTGGCAGGGCAATCTTGTGTTTTGGGAGAATTCCCTCAATAATGAATGAGAAACGATGAGCCTGAACGTTTTATTCATCGGCGGCACCGGTACGATCAGCTCGGCGTGCGTGCAACGTGCCGTTGAGCGCGGTATGCAACTTTGTTTGCTGAATCGCGGCCAGAGCCGGCGCAGCGTTCCGCCCGGTGTTGAAATTCTGCGCGGCGATATTCGCAACAAAGATGCAGTTCAAAAAGCCCTCGGCAGCAGGATGTTTGATGCCGTCGTTGAGTGGATTGCCTTTACACCGGATCACATTGAAGTGGATTTGGAGTTGTTTCGCGGACGCACCTCGCAATATGTGTTCATCAGCTCGGCCTCGGTTTATCAAACCCCACCCGCCTCCCTGCCGGTTACGGAATCCACCCCGCTCCGAAATCCTTTTTGGGCATATTCGCGTGCAAAGATTGCTTGTGAAGATCGTTTAATCAAAGCTTATCGTGAAGAGAATTTTCCGATCACGATTGTTCGCCCGTCGCACACTTATGATCGCACGCTGTTTCCGATGCACGGGCAA